>CAZRNU010000124.1:0-9158 GCA_964601515.1 uncultured Bacteroidales bacterium
ATAGAGAAATCTGGAGAGAAGATATTTCTTTTGCAAATAAAATGCTATTTGTTCAGCAGATACATTCAGTGTATTCTACTTTTAAAAGTGATTTATTTGGATTCAATTACCAAGTTGGTTTAAGAGCCGAATATACAGATAGATCATTATCTGCGGATAAAGAATACAAATATAATAAAATAGATTTTTTTCCTACCATTCATATTTCACGACAACTTGTAAATAATCAGCAGATACAAGCCGGATATAGTAAGAGAATTAATAGACCTGAATCATGGTTCTTAAATCCTTTTCCTTCATACACAGATAGTTATCTTGTTCAAACAGGAACACCGGACCTTCTCCCAGAATTGACAAACTCATTTGAACTAAATTACATGAAATACTATAAGCTTGGGTTTATTTCATCAGGGGCATATTACCGTGAGAGTTTTAATAGTTTTACTCAAAATTTAAACTTAATTGAGGATGGTAGGATTAGAGCCAATTACGCAAATATTGATCAATCACTGGCTTATGGCTTAGAGTTGTCATCAAATTTAAATTTGTCTAAGTATTTTAGCCTATATGCAATGGCAAATGTTTATAATTATTCTATTAATAGTCTAAATGCAAATATAGATGCAGACCTTAGTACACTTAGGGCAGACTTTGTAATCAATACTAATGTTATGGCCACAAAAACCACAAAATTTCAAGTAACAGGATTCTATAATAGTCCTTCAATATCTCATCAAGGGAAAAGTGGGAAAATCTATGGTGTAAATATAGCATTGAACCAAACTTTTTTAAATAATAAGCTTTCAGCGACTTTGAGTGTGAGAGACGTATTTAAAACTATGGTGTATTCATTTGAGGCTCATGATCAAGGCAGTTATACTAATTTTAAATACAGCATGGAGCAGCAAGTTTTCATGCTGTCGTTGAGTTATAAAATTAATAATTTTCAAAATAGGAAAAGCCTAGAAGATTTTGGTCCTCAAGGTGGTGGAAGCGTTATGTAGGGTTTCTAAATAGTTATTGATTTGATTATTTTGTAAAAACAAAACTCATTGCCATGAAAAAACAGATTATTTTCTTAATTATCGTGTGTATTGGTCATATTTCAACCACAACAAATGCTATGATTAGTGGGCTGTCATCCCAAGTTGATTCGATAGTTTACGCTCAATTTAAGCCAGGACAACCGGGTGGGGTTGTAGCAGTCATGTCAAAAAATGGTGTAATTGCCAAGAAATGCTTCGGGGTTAAGAATGCTGAGAGTGCTGAAGCTATTGATGAAGCAACGCTTTTCGATATCGCATCAGTGGCAAAACAATTTACTGCTTTTGCAATTTTGCTGCTTGAACAGCGAGGCAAAATAAATCTTGATAATGATATCAGGCATTATTTGCCGGATCTGCCTGATTATGGCCAAAAAATTACAGTTAGACATCTGCTGCAACATACAAGCGGAATTGCCTCAACAGACTGGCTTAGATTATTGTCAGGAATTCCGTTTGACGTTAAATGGACACAGCAGGATGAGATTGACATTATTTATAAGTATTCCGGACTGAATTTCGAGCCAAATACCAAGCACGTTTACTCAAACTCAGGCTACTCTCTTCTTGCTGAAATAGTTAAATCCGTGAGTGGAATGCACTTTCCTGAATTCTTAAGTAAAAATGTTTTCAAACCATTAAACATGGAAACAGCAATAATATACTACAGCCCGGAAATGGAGCAGAAAAATACTGCACTTGGATATTCAGTGCGCGAGGGCGAAGCTGTATTAGTAAGTTCTTCCGAAGATTATGGCTATGGTGGAGGAAATATTTTTGCCAGCCTAGATGATATGATGAAATGGGGGCAAAACTTTTTAAACCCCAAAGTTGGCGGTTCTGAACTTATCAAAAGAATGCAAACCAAGTATAATACTCTTGAAAATGGGGATTCTTTGAATTACACTTACGGATTGTATGTTACTAAATATAAAGGATTAAATCTGGTTTCCCATAGTGGCGGTATTCCGGGATTTAGAAGTCAGTTTTTGTTTTTTCCTGACGAAGAACTTGTTATAGTTGTATTGCTAAACAATGAAAATATCAACTCTCGCGCTTTAGCAACAGGAATAGCAGACTTAATCCTTGCTGATAAGATTGTTGTTACAGACAAAGAACCAAGAGTCGAAGTTGATTTGTCTGCTGCAATTATGGAAAAATATGTTGGAAACTATGAGATGCCTGACGGCATTGAACTTGAGTTTGTACTTGATGAAGGCGTTTTCTGGTTGCACTTGCCAGGCGGCCATCAATTCCAGCTATTTGCAGAAAGTGAAAACAAGTTCTTCCTGAAGGTTTTTGAAGCACAAGTTACATTTGTTGAAGGAGCCGGCGGCGATGTGGATGAATTAATCTGGCATCAGCATGGTATTGATCATAAGGCTTCAAGAATTGGTGAAAAGATATTGTTGACTTTAGCAGAAATAGCCTCCCTCACCGGCGATTACTATCATAAGGATTTAAGCACAGATTACAACATAATTTTTGAAGATGAGCAGTTGAAAATCCTTCCACCTGCGACTTTCGAGAAATATTTTGGCGCAAAATTTATCCCTCTAAATCATGTAAACGGTGACAGATTTGCAACCGATCGCTTCGGAATGGTAGAATTTACTCGCGATGAAAATAATGAAGTAATCGGCTTTGTAATGCTCGATATTGGCAGGGTGCAAAACGTAAAATTTTTGAGGAGGTAGGGATTCGCCCGCCATTCAACCCCCAAAATACGTCATTCACCAATATTCTTTTGCTGTGTTTGCCATCTCTAGATATTTTTGACATGTTAAAATAATCACTCAATCTCAAATATAAACATCTACAAAACGATGAAGCTTTTAACTAAAATAGAAGAGAACTTCAGGGGAATTGCAATAAAAGACAAAAATATCAGAAATGCGTACTTACTTGTTCATTCTGAAAAACTTGGTATTGATATAAATATCGCCGAAGGAGCAACCGGAAATGTACCTGCTAATAATCAGCAACCAAATTATCTTGCTTCTGTTGGGAAGCTGTTCACCGCAACGATAGTTGGAATGTTGCATGACCAAGGAGTTTTAGATTATGAAGAAAGAATCACAAATTATCTGGATGCTGAAATAATGAATGGTCTTCATGTCTATAAGGGCGTTGACTATTCAGAGGAGATAACTGTAAAACATCTACTGACACAGACATCAGGGCTGAATGATGTATTTTACCATTTATTCAAGAAAATGAAAAATAACCCTGAGTTTAATATTTGTCCAAAGGAAGCTGTAAGTTGGGGTAAATCCAATTTAAAACCGGTTGCAAAACCCGGGAAGAAGCATTATTATACAGATACAAATTACTACCTGTTGGGATTAATTATCGAAAGCATTACAAAAAAGCCATACCATGACGTAGTACACGAAATGATATTCGAGCCACTAGGTATGGATAAATCTTATTTGTTCGGTTATTCTAAACCTAAAATCGAATCTCAATTTCCAATAGCAGGAGTCTTCGTTGATGGTATTAATTGCATGGACGATGAGCGCTTTGCACAGATTGATTATGCTGGTGGCGGTGTTGTCGCACCACTTGAGGAATATCTGGTTTTTATGAAGGCGCTGGTGAATCAAAAACTCGTGAAAGAAAGCACCCTCAGTAAAATGATTTATGATGATATAAAAATGGGGTTCCCTGCAATTGCCTTTGACTATGGGTATTCTGTATGGAAGCCCAAAGCGATTCCTGTATTACTTCCGAAAAAATATTTTTGTTGGGGAGGTGTAGGAGTTACTGGTGCTTTTATGTTTTATCACCCATTAACAGAATCATATATAATCGGATCATTCAACGACATATCATATACTTCTAAGGCTTTGCAATTTATGCTGACCAAAGTAATAAAGGAGTTGATTAAATACTAACTAAAAAAAATCAGTCATGATGACTTATGTGATATTCAGTTTATTGTTTTTTGCAATTCATCTTACTTGCTATATTATAGCAGGAGTTATTGATTTTCAAATTGCAAAAAAGATGTATTCAGGTAAAAACCGCTTGTACAAGTCTTTTTTTAGAGACATGGACGACTCGATTGAAAGTAATAGAATAGCTAAGCTTCTGTTACCTTCTCAGTTTATAAGAGGAATCATTATGTCAATAGTACTCTACCCGATTCTTCCGCTTTTAGGCGAACTAAATTTCTGGATGCAGTTTGTATTTATGGCATCTTTGATGTTTGTTTATGCCGATTTTGCCAGTGCAATTCCATTTTCTAACACCATTGAAGGAATAGTTTACTTGAAGAAAGAGTTTGTAGAAAAAAGAGTTTTTTGGACTATCCAGCTTGAAGCAATTATATACAGCGTATTGTTTGGGCTCTTATCAGCATGGTTGTTGATATAAACTTTAGCATACATATATCATTATGATTATAAACATTTAGATAGAATTTTGGTTTTGATTAAAGATTTTTTTAAAAACCTTGTTAATCTATATAATTATTGGTTATGAATAGCATAGAGCAATCAAAATATTTTAAAAGTAGTTTTGGGAGTATTTATTATCAGGAATCAGGTCCTAAGAACGCACCTGCTATAATTTTTGTTCATGGAGTAGGAATAAATCATATTACGTTTGACCAGCAGGTAAGAGAGCTTAGTAAAAAATACAAGACTATAGTTTGGGACTTGCCGGGACATGGAAAATCTTCATTATACAACTACAACAAACGATTTACTATTCTTTCAGCAGAATGTTTGAATGAACTTATGGTTCATGTTGGAATAGATAAGGCTGTTTTTGTGGGACAGTCAATGGGTAGCTTAGTCGTGCAGCATTTTCAGCATAAGCATCCTGAAAAGGTTATTGGCTCTGCACATGTTCCGGGCATTGAACTTAAACGCCATGCAGGTAAATGGGCAAAACTATTTGTTCCACTTATGATGGGTATGCTGCATTTGTTTCCTGCTAAAAGTTTCTATAAAGCTTTTGGCAAACATAGATCTGTAAACAAAGATGTACAGAAGTATCTGGCTGAAGCTATATCAGATTGCGGCAAAAAGCTAGCACTTAGAATAACAAAAGATATGGTTGATGACCTAATTGATAGAGCTCCTGAGATTCAACCTCGGCCATTATTGATAACGTATGGTGAAAAAGATTTGTTTTTTATAAGAAAAGCCTGTGAAAAATGGAGCAAAAATGCTAAAGGCAGTATCTGTTACAAAGTAAAAAGGGCAAATCATATTGCAAATCAGGATAATTCATTTGATTTCAATGAACTGTTATTGAACTTTTTAGATAGTTTAAAAATATCTGTTAAAAGTACTTAGCAAATATTCATATTGTCATACAATTATTGGTAATCATAAATTATACTTATATGAAGACTAGAGAAATAGCACTAATTATTCTTATTCTTTTTATCGGGAATTTAAAGTTTTCTGCAAATGCAGAAGAAACTGAAAATACAATTAATACCAACTATCGTCATTCGGTTGATATATGCCCAATCTCGCCTTTGTTTAATATTTGGGCGCTTCATTATAAATACAAGCTTACAGAAAAAGATGAACTGATTACTGGTTTTTCATATATGAATATTCAATTTAACGGAGTAGGTGAATCAAATTCACCAGCTCTAATTCTGGGTTATAGAAGATATTTGTGGAAAAACCTCCATATAGAATATGAGATTTGGCCTGCTTATGATAATTTTTATGAAGCAAATGAAAATAAATATTATCCTGGCTTTGATCTTTGGAATGAATTTAGGCTTGGCTATCTATTTGATTTTAAAGTTGCAAAAATACCTTGCTTCATAAATGTTCAATGGCCTTTTGGATTTGGATTATATGCAAGCAACAAGCCCGATAGTTTTTGGGATTTAAATAAGGAGAATAAATACTTTTATTTTCCTCCGCTGTTTTTTTTAGGTGTAAAGTTTTAAAGATTTGAAAATAAAAAAATATTAACTCATGAAAACATTTAGCAAAACAACACAGTTTTTTATCATTTTATTTGGTATCAGCTATATTGCTGCAGTACTATTTTACTTACTGGGAGGCAAACTCTCAAACCCTGAAGGATATGCTTTTGCAATACTCTATATGTTTACTCCTTTAATGGCGACAATAATTGTACAGAAACTTATTCACAAAGAGGAACTTAAAAAAAGTATGCTTATCTCTTTTAAGATAAATAAGTGGTTTTTTGTGGCTTGTTTTTTACCTCCTGTTATGATTCTCACTTCTTTGGCGGTTGCTTTCTTGTTTCCGGGAGTTAGTTATTCACCTGGAATGGAGGGGTTTATGGCTAAGTTTGAAAGCATGCTGACACCTGAGGAAATGGAAGAAATGAGATTATCAATGGAGTCAATGCCAATACACCCGATTATCATGATTTTGTTGCAGGGCATATTTGCCGGCATTACAATTAATGCAATTGCAGGTTTTGGTGAAGAATTGGGTTGGCGCGGATTCCTAATAAGGCAATTCAAAGGGATGAGTTTTGTTAAAGCTTCATTAATAATTGGATTTGTATGGGGGATATGGCATGCTCCATTGATCCTAATGGGACATAATTACCCCGAATTTCCTATTTTAGGAGTTGGAATGATGACTATAATGTGCATATTATTTAGCCCCCTATTTTTGTACATAACAATTAAGGCTAAATCTGTAATAGCTGCATCAATTATGCATGGCACAATAAACGGTACGGCAGCCTTATCAATAATCAGCATCACTGGTGGCCATGAACTGGCAGTTGGAATTATGGGGCTGGCAGGTTTTATCACAATTGGGGTTTTTATTGCATTGTTCTTACTGTATGATAAGTATTTTAGCAAAGAAAGAATTATGAATAAAGCGATTTAGCGGATGTTTAATTGATTTCCTAGGAAAGTATCCACAAATTCTTTCATTCGATTTGAAAAATTCATCATTCATTTTAACTTTAAAATGATATTCTAATTTGCCAAAAAATTATCCTAATAATTGAATAAGTTTGTATGATGATATTATATTGTCAAATCTTTAAAAACACTTTTAATGCAAAACTTTAAAACCACAATACCTGACAAACTATTAAAGGAAGAACAATTTAAGGGAGCACGAATATCTGTATATTTCAGATGGGGATTTATTCTCTTGTTATCTGTGCTTCTTATTATTCAATATTTGCTTGGTCATCATGATATATCGAGGCATGCATTAGTATTGCTTGGGTCATATATTGTTTCCAATACGTTCTTTTATATAGCCATTCGGAAAAAATACGATCCCAGATATTTAAGATTTCTTGGCGCTACAATTGATGTTGCAGTTGTTTGTTATCATTTGTATGGAATGACTTTAATGTCAGATTACACTGCCGTTTCAGCTGCTGCGACTATTTTCTTTTTGCCAATTTTTCTATTAGTTTATACTTTTAGGTTAGATAGGGGACTGTTGATTTATCTAATTTTATTTACTGTTTTAGGGTATAATTTAATATACTTCTTAAGCTATTTTTCTAATCCTGAATTATATAACTCGTTTTTGTCTCTTTCTCCAATATCTCACGCCTTTAAATCTGTTTACATTGCATTTATGGGATTTTTGTGCATTTACATGCAATACTCATTATACAAATTTCTTTATAAACAGCTTATACAGTCAGAAGAGAAGGCAATGCTTGACATGAAAATTAAAGTTGAGAAAGAGAAATCAAACTATGCGAATCTACTAATTGAAAATGAACGTAAATTAAACAAAGAACTTGAAGACGAAATTCGCAAAAAAGATGAATATGCTGCCGAGCTTAAGGAAACACAGGATATGGTAAATACGTTGATTTCCAATCTTGTAGGTGCTGTTTCCAGATGTCTTTACGATGAGAATTATACTGCAAAATTCTATAGTGATAAAATTCATGATATTACTGGTTACTATGCAACCGACTTTATTGATAATAAAAGTGTGTGCTTTGCTGATATAATATTGCCCGAAGATATTGATAAAGTCAGGAAGGGCATTGATGAGAGTGTTTCGAAAAAGAAACCATATTCTATAGAATTTAGGATTAAGAAGAAAAACGGTGATATTGTATGGTTGCACGAAAATGGACAACCGGTTTTTGATAATTTAGGAAATGTTTTGTATCTAGATGGCATAACAACAGACATTAGTGCACAAAAAAATGCAGCCGAAACACTAAGGTCTGTTGAGGAAAAGTTTAAGAAAATTGTTGAGACTTCACCTGTGGCAATCAGTTTTGCATATCTAGATGGTACGTTAAGCTTCGTAAATGATACGTTTACAAAGTTGTTTGGATATACTTTAGATGATGTGCCAAATTTGGAAGTCTATTTTGAGAAAGTTTATGAAGACCCTGCATATAGAAAAGAAGTTGAACTGATTTGGGCTGATTCTGTTGAGGAAGGAAGAAAAAACAAGGGAGTTATCAGGCCTAATGAAGTTATTATGACCTGCAAAAACGGAATTCAGCGATATGTCATTGTATATACAGCACTTCTTGAGAATGGATATCTTGCTATTTTTAATGATATTTCAGAATTAAAGGCCGCCGAAACATCTTTAAATAATGCAAAAGAAGAGTTGGAACTATTAAATAAGAGTCTTGAAAAAGAAGTAGAAGACCGCACAGCTCAACTAACCGAAGCTAATACTCTGCTGCTAAAGCTTCAAAAGGAAAACCTTCAATCTCAGTTTGAAGTTCTTAAACAACAGGTGAATCCACATTTCTTGTTTAACAGCTTAAACGTTCTAACATCTTTAATAAAAGTTGACCCAGACCTAGCTGAAAAGTTTACCGAGAGACTTTCGAAAGTATATCGTTACGTATTGGAAAACAAGGATAAAGACATGGTTACCCTGAGCACAGAAATGGAATTTCTTAGGGCTTATGTTTTTTTGCTTGATATCCGATTTGCCGGTAAAGTGTTTGTCGATATTTTATTTAATGAAAAAGATGTTGATTCTTATGTTGTTCCGTTGGCATTGCAGTTGCTGATAGAAAACGCTATAAAGCATAATACTTTCTCAAAGAAAAGCCCACTTAATATTAAATTGTTTATTGAGGAGAATAATGACCTTAACATTATAAACAACTTACAGAATAGAGAAACTCAAATTAGCT
>CAZRNU010000125.1:0-9067 GCA_964601515.1 uncultured Bacteroidales bacterium
AAATTAAAATGAATAACCCTGTTGCTTTGTAGACAAATTCATTAAATAATCTGATAATTTTTAAGAGCATATCCTTGATTATTTAAATTGATAAATCAGACTAAACTGAGGAGAATAGCCAAGTATATGATGATAAGATGAAGATAGGTCGAGTTGGAAATTACTGAATTCCAATCCAAAGCCAAATGAATTAGACATTGGATTAGTTCCTACACCCACTCTCAGATATATTGGGTCTATCACTCTATATTCCAAACCTGCTTTATAAACAGCTTCAAGATTAATATCCTTCTCTGTCTCAAAAATAAAAATTACCCTATCAGAAAAAGTGTAAGAAAAACCACCTCTCATTATAGTTGGAATTCTTTCTCCATCATAATCAGCAATTTTTGTTCTGGTAGGATTGAACAGATGAAACCCAATATGTAGATTTTCTATTAATTCATAAATAACACCCATTTCAACTGTAACGCTGGATTTACTGCCATAATCCTCACCAATTGACAGATGGTGGTAGTTTAGTTGAACACCTGCTGAGAATCTTTCTCCAAACATTCTGGAGTATGCCAATCCGACTTTATTTTCATTGTATAAAGAATGTCCAAAATGTGTGAAACTAAGTCCAAAAACTCCGCCGACAGCAGGAACGGCCAAAGCCCCTGCACCAAGTGTTAGATCTGGTATTAAATATCTGTTTTCAGCGTAAACACCTGCAGTTATTTTATCAATTCCTGCAAGACCAGCTTGATTATGACTAACTGCCCACAAATCGAACAAAGTAATTGCAGCATTTCCCATTCCTGCCTGTCTTCCTCCAAACAGATAATTTTCATTAGCGGCATTTAATTTCAATGAGATTGAAATAATGCAAAACAGCACAAAGATTTTTTTCATATTGAATATTTTAGAAATCCAAACCAAGACATCAATAATCTGACGTTTCAGTTTGAATTATCGGATTGCAATTTACAACAAATAATTTAAAAAACCTCATTGAAGCCTTTAAACTCTGAATTTAAAGTTTTCTTTCTTAAGGTCTTCATTTGCTTGAATAACTTTTTTCTTAAGGTCTTGCTTAAACTTCTCAAGTTTCTTTCTAACACTCGGATCGGTATGAGCAATAATCTGAGTTGCAAGAATTGCAGCATTCCTAGCACCATCAAGAGCTACAGTAGCAACAGGAATACCTGCCGGCATCTGAAGAATTGACAATATAGAATCCCAACCGTCAATCGACAATGAAGACCTAACAGGCACGCCAATTACAGGCAGAATTGTACTGGATGCAACAACCCCTGGCAAATGAGCTGCTCCACCTGCTCCGGCGATGATAACCATAATACCGCGTTTATGAGCATTTTCGGCAAACTCAATTACTTTATCCGGCACACGGTGCGCCGATAATGCATTCAGTTCAAAAGGAATTTCTAATTCGTCAAATAATTTCGCAGCTTCCGACATGATTTTCATATCTGAAGTACTACCCATAATTATACTTACTAATGGCTTCATCTGAATAATTAATTTATGATTAGATAATATTTCTTTAAATGGCTGATTTATTTTGCCGCATATATCAAGCAAAAATATACAAATTTGATGTCATTTTATGACAAAAAGAATCGGAATTTATTAATAATTCATAACAGTAGAATTAGTATAATTAAACATATCTCTTAATTCTTTTCCGTAAATTTGCCTTTTAAAAAACCATTACCATGAAAAAGTTAATTATTGCATTCATAATTCTTGTTACTACAATAACAACTTCCACATCACAAAATACTTCTGAAAAATATTCAAGAGTGAAAATACATCTTGAAGGAAGAAGCATTATTGAATTAGCAAGCGTGGGAATTGCTTTACAACCTTTTGATTTTAAAACAGGTGAATTCTTTATTGGCGAGTTTGCTGAATTTGAAATTCAAATAATAAAGGGATTAAACTTCAAAATAGATATTTTAATTGAAGATATGTCAGCTTATTATCAGGAACGAAACAAAGATCTGGATAAGAATGTCGTTTTACAAGAAAAAAGATTAGAGTTTAAAAACTCAAAATACCCGGTTCCGACAAATTTCACTTTAGGCTCAATGGGAGGATATCATACATATTCTGAAATGATTGACGATTTGGATCAAATGAAGGAATTATTCCCGGATCTAATTAGTTCAAAAACTGCAATAAGTGAAACATTAACAATACAAAACAGACCTGTTTATTGGGTAAGAATATCAACAAATCCTGAAGTCGAGACCGACAAGCCCAAAGTTTTATATACTGCTCTTACTCACGCGAGAGAACCCGTAAGTATGCAACAAATGTTATATCATATGTGGTACTTGCTTGAAAATTATGGCACAGACCCTGAAGTAACATATCTGATTGACAATCTTGAAATGTATTTTGTTCCCTGTGTTAATCCTGATGGATATATTTACTGCGAAACAACACATCCAAATGGCGGAAGTATGCATAGAAAGAACATGAGAGTAAATTCAGACAGCAGTATTGGTGTTGACCTAAATCGTAACTTCGGATATATGTGGGGATATGATAATCTTGGATCTTCTCCGACGCCTTCGGCATTAACTTATAGAGGCACCGGCCCATTCTCAGAGCCTGAAACACAGAATGTTAAAATTTTGGCTGAAACTTTTAATTTCTCATTAGCACTTAACAATCATACATACAGCGACTTGCTAATTTACCCGTGGGGATATGAAAATATGCTCACTCCTGATTCAACCGCTTTCATAAAGTTTGCCCAACTCCTCACTAGAGAAAATAATTATAAATACGGAACATGCTATGAAGTATTGGTTTACTATGCCAATGGAGGATCAGATGATTGGTTTTATGGTGAACAAGCTACTAAAAACAAAGTGTTTGCATTTACTCCTGAAGCAGGATCTCCGGCTGATGGATTTTGGCCGGCAATTAACAAAATAGTTGACATTTGTGCAGGACATGTATTTATGAATAACGCTCTTGCACATCTGGCCTTATCTTATGCCGAATTAGCAGATGTAAGTCCGAAATACATTATGGAAAATACAGCAACAGTTTCTTTCGAATTAACAAATCTTGGACTAAACAACCCGGCTAATTACACTGTAACAGCCGTTGCTACTTCTGACAATATTTTAAGCATAAGTAATCCTGTTAATATTACTGATATGGATTTACTTGACTCTGAAATCATTGAATTTACAATTACACTGAGCCCATCTGTAACTGATGGCGATAAAATTGAGTTCATAATTCTTACATCAAATGGCGCTTATGAATGGGAAACCCCAATTACCAAGTATTTCGGAGAACCTCAAGTTGTCTTTTTTGACCCTAGCGATAATATGGATTATTGGACCAGCATGAAGTGGGGTGTTAGCTCATCTGTTTATTACTCTGCTCCTGGTTCTATTGGAGACAGTCCGAATGGGAATTACACCGGCAATCAAAACACAAGCATTACAACTTCTGCCCCAATCGATCTTACAAATTATATTGTTGCTACTTTAAGCTTTATGACAAAATTCAATGTAGAGAAAGATTGGGATTATGTTCAATTGCTAGTTTCAGATGATAATTGGGCTAATTGGTACCCGCTAAGTGGAAAGTTTACACAAACGGGTAATGAGGTCCAAGCTCCGGGCCAACCTATTTACCATGGGCTTCAAAACGATTGGGTTTTAGAAGAAATTGACATAACTGAATTTACCGGTTCGGAAATATGGCTAAAATTTGTTTTTGTTTCTGACGGTTATGTAAACCTAGAAGGATTTTATTTTGATGATATAATGATTATGGCATTAGAGAAAAAAGAAGAAGATGATGATGATAACAATATATCTGAATTCAATTCAAATACAAGCATTGTGTATTACAATTCAAATTCTGAACAAATAATTATTAAGTTTCCCGAACAGAGAGTTGTTGGTAATATCAATGTTATGATAACTGAATCTTCCGGCAAAGTTATAAATAACAATAACTTCAGCAATGTATTTGAATTGGCTATACCTTTTTCAAAGCAAAAACCAGGCACTTATATAGTTAGCATCTCAGGAGATTATAGCATAAGTAAAAAAATAATTGTAATAAATTAGTTTTGACAATGATAGGTATTGATGCAGGTTCCTTATCAATTAAGGTTGCATTCAGAGAGAACGGACACATAAAATATTTCAGGAAAGAACATTCAGGAGAGCCCTTAGCTGCTTTTGAAGAGTTAATTTCAGAAAATGCTTTATCATTGAATAATGATAATTCCATTATAACAGGAAAATACTCCTCATTACTATCTAAGAAGTACAATATTCCGATTATATCACCAATTTACTGTCTTGTTAAAACTATTGACAACCAAGAGTTTGATGATGTAAAATACTTTATAGACATTGGGTCTTCGGGATTATCGGTAATTGAGGTAAAAGAAGGAAAATTTCACAGATACGATACAAATTCATTATGCGCTGCAGGCACAGGCGCCTTTCTTGATCAGCAAATGTCAAGAATGGGGCTTACTTATGACGCCATTCAGAATATTCCAATTATTGAAAACCCACCAAGCATAGCTTCACGATGTGCCGTGTTTGCAAAAAGTGATCTTATACACAGGCAGCAGCAAGGTTACAGCATTGATCAGCTTTGGAATGGTTTAGTTAAAGGACTTGCAGAGTCGGCATTTACAACCTTGTTTAGAGGAAAAATCATTAATAATAATGTATTTCTGATTGGAGGATTGGCAAATAACAAGATTTTTCTGCATTTTTTTCAGAAGTTACTTAACAACAGCAGCTTGAAAGTTGCTGACAACCCCGATTTCTTTCTATCAGGATCACTAATCAAATTTCTTAGCAACCCAAAACATTTAAATGAACTCAAATCAATAAGCAAGGATGCATACAATGCTGCTTATGAAATTCCATTGTCATTTAAGAACAGAACCGAAAAGGCTCACACTCATTATTTAGATAGCTTAAATAATGAAGTGGATATATGGAATCTTGAAAACAACAAAACCTATGACGTTTTTGCAGGTATTGATATTGGGTCTACAAGCACCAAAATTGCCGTTCTCAACAACGAAGGAAATATTCTATTCGGCCTTTATACAAGAACAAAGGGCAACCCTATAAGTGCTTTTAAAAATTTGCTTGAAGGAATAACCTTAATGCAAAGTGAACGGAATATCAAATTCAATTTTAAAGGATTGGGAACAACAGGTAGCGGCAGGAAACTTGTTGGTCAGTTTGCAGGTGCAGATATAGTTAAAAATGAAATTACTGCTCATCTAAAAGGAGCTATAAAGGAATTTCCTGATGTGAAAACAATATTTGAAATTGGTGGACAAGATTCAAAGTACATTTATGTTGAAGATGGCTGGATGAAAGATGCAAACATGAACTATGTTTGCGCAGCAGGTACAGGCTCATTTTTGGAAGAACAAGCAAAAAATCTCAATATTGCACTTGATGATATCCCGGAATTTTGCAAAAATGCCCGACCTCCTATTTCCAGCGACAGATGCACCGTTTTCATGGAACAGGATGCCAATCAATTATTAACAAATGGATATGCAAGAGATGAGGTCATGTCATCAATTCTATATTCTGTGTGCAAAAATTATTTAAATAGAGTAGTTCAAAATAGAACTATTGAAGAGCCAATTTTATTCTTGGGTGCCACTGCAAAGAACTCCGGTCTGGTTGAAGCTTTTGAAAACGTAATCGGGAAAAACATTCTGACATCCCAATATAGTCACTTGATGGGCTCTATCGGGATAGCTGAAATGCTTAGAACAAATCCGCCCTCAAAAACATCTTTTAAAGGTCTTGAAATTAAAAATAAAGAAGTTAGTCTATCAGAGGAGAACTGTCTACTTTGCCTTAATAAATGCCTAATTACGTTTATGAAGATAGAAAATGAGACCATAGAATCTTCATGGGGTTATATGTGCGGAAAAGAACCCGAGGCTGAAACTGTAAAAACCAATAACCATCTTGATGCATACAAGCATTTATCAAAAACCATAAATACAAAAATTGTTTTATCAGATGCACCGGTAAAAGCATATATGCCTAAGGCTTTACAATATTTCACTTATCATCCTTTCTGGCGAACGTTTTTTAGTGAGCTTAATATAAATCTCATTCCTACTCCGGAATCTAATGAAGAAATAAATTCTCTTGCAAAAACTTATGCTTTATCAGACTTTTGTTATCCTCTGAAACTTGCAATCGGACATGCTATGTATTGTTTAAAGCATGAGAATTTACCTGTCATTATTCCTTTCCACATTCAGGATACTGCAAATCCTAAAGCATTAAACTCATACTTCTGTCCGTTATCTCAAGCATTTCCTTCAATTTTAAAAAGCGCGCTTGGATATAACAATATTAATGCAGACAATATAATTTCTCCGGTAATTGATTTTTCTAAAAATGAAGATTACAATATATATCAACTCGAAGAAACAATTGGTAAGTCATTTGGGATTTCGAGCAGAAAAATAAAACAAGCATTTCGTATTTCGAGGGAAAAAGATATTTCTACAAAAACAGAGCTAAAAAAATATGGCAAAAACTTTATTGAAGAAAGAAATACAGGAAAACCCAGATTTGTAATTCTAGGAAGAGGATATAACATCCTAGACCAAACAATTAATTTGGGAATTCCCTCTACTGTTGCAAGATATGGATATGAAGTAATTCCTATGGATATTTTACCGGTAAACAGAGAAGATATTACTGAAGAATACAGAGATATGTATTGGTCATATGGGCAAAGAATTGTTGTTGCATCAAAGTACATTAAGGAGAGAGAAGATTTATTTCCAATATTTCTTTCAAACTTTAGTTGCGGCCCCGATTCTTTTTTGCTTAATGCATTTGAAGATATTATGGGTTCAAAGCCTTCATTAATTCTAGAATTAGATGAACATGGCGGAGATGCAGGATATATGACAAGGCTTGAGGCATATTTCGACAGGGTTGAACATTTTTATAATGCAAAAAAAAGCAACATTTCGGAAGTAAAAATTGAAAGTAAGATTAAAAATTCATTTGCCGGAAGCAAAGTATATATTCCTCCAATGCATCCAATAGGCTGCAGATTGGTAAGTGCCTCACTAAGGGCTTATGGAATAGATTCTGTGCCTCTGGTAAAGGAGGATATCGAGACATTTACCAAAGGCAGCGCATTTGTAAGAGGGTCTGAATGTATGCCTGCTACTTCAACAATTGGAGCATTTCTAGACAAAATCTCTAAAGAAAACGGAAGCACAAGTGACAACACTGCTCTTTTTATGCCTTGCGCAAGTGGACCATGCAGATTTGGTCAATATGCAAGATTGCACAATAAAATACTTCAAAACAACAACATTAATGCATCAATAATTTCTCCAAGCTTCGACGATAATTACGGAGATATTAAAGGTGCGATGAGGATACATTTCTTAAAGGCTATGATTGTTTCCGATGTAATTTTCAAACTAGGCTGTAGATTAAGACCATATGAAAAAGAAAGGGGATCCGTTGATAATATTTTGGAAAATGCTATTAAAAACATGGAAGATGTTTTTGAAAAGAAACAAAGCATTTCTGATGCTTTGAGAAATTTGAATTCAAAACTTAAAAAACTTGATTATACCAACGTGAAAAAGCCTTTGATTGGGGTGGTTGGTGAAATATATGTTAGAAATTCACCATTTTCTAATTCATATTTGGTGAAAAGCATTGAAGATAACGGAGGAGAAGCATGGGTAGCTCCAATGATGGAATGGATACATTATTCTGCTGAAATGAAAACTTCCAAGAACATTCTTGATTTTTTCTCTAACTTTATTTCAAATAATTTTACTATCATTCTAGAAAATAAGTATCAAAGAATTTTTAGTAAGTTTTTATCTGACAGAAAAGAGCCGGCAATTAAAGAAATTATGAATATAGGCAAAAAATTCGTCCCGGTAGAAGTGGAAGGTGAGCCTGTTCTTACAATAGGAAGAGCAATAGGATTTGTTGATCAGGGAGCTAAGCTGGTAGTAAACGTATCTCCATTCGGTTGTATGCCCGGACAAATTTGCAGCTCTGTTTTTAAGGATGTTTCTAATAAGTATAATATTCCGATAGTTTCAGTATTTTATGATGGTGAAACTGATTTTACAGATTTAATTGGAACATATATCAGCAACTCTGTTTAAAAAAGATTGAATGGATTGTGCAGATTGTAAGGATTGATAAACTTTCGACTGCCGACTTTCGACTTTCGACTTTCGACTGCCGACTGCCGACTGCCGACTGCCGACTTTCGACTGCCGACTTAACACTAAAATATGAAATGGCTTATTGAATTTCTGGAAAGAAACCAAATACCTTGTCAGTGGAAAAGTCTTACCGGGCTTGAATGCTTTGGATGTGGTATGCAAAGGGGAATTGTTGCATTGCTCAAAGGCGACTTGATTGGAAGCTTACAAGCATTTCCTGCATTAATACCATTGATTATATCAATTGCACTTGGTGTTATTTTAATTGTTTCTAAATCTGAAAAACTTGTTATTTATTTCAAAATTTCTATTATTTTTACCGCTAGTTTAATGTTTTTAAACTTTTTTTACAAATTAATATTTTTATAAACCAAATCACAATTATTATGGAATCAAACGTACAAGTTAAATTACCCGCAGCTCCCGGAGCAGTTATTTCATTAGTATTCGGTATTTTATCAGCAGCTTTCTCATGCTTATTTGTGGGTATAGTTTTTGGCATTTTGGCAATTGTATTTGCAGGAAAAGCGAAAAAGGCTGTAGCTGCTAACCCTGGTGCTTATGCCGGAATTGGTATGGCAAAAGCTGGTCTTATAATCGGTATTATTGGGTTAGTATTCTCAATAATTTACACATTTATATGGCTATTTTGGGCATCTGCACTTGGCGGAATGTTCTTCTTTATGTAAGATTTTACTAAGTTCAATGGCAGCAGGGTTAAAAAACTCTGCTGTTTTTTATTAAATATAATTAAGCACCTTGTATTGTATTCTTCATTTCTGTATGGTTTGGAGCTTAATA
>CAZRNU010000126.1:0-3665 GCA_964601515.1 uncultured Bacteroidales bacterium
AAATGCTTTTTTCCTCAGCTTGAGGAGTTTGTTAGAAAGGAAGTAAGGAATAGTGCGTAGTGGTAAGTGGATAGTGGATAGTGGATTGTTTAAATATTTGCTAGGGCTAAAAGGATTTTAGTTTTTGGAAGAAAGTTTCAACGGCTTTTTCACCATTGTTTCCCAAGTTCAGGGAATAATCATTTACATAAAGTTTAATATGTTGAAGTGCTACATCTTTATTCATAGCGGCTGCATGTTTCATAACAAATTCCATACTTGAATCCGGGTTTTGCAATGCAAATTCAATGCTTTTTCTAATTATTTCTTCAATATCCGACATTATATTTTCATCATATGATTTTCTTGTAGCAATTGCTCCAAGTGGAATTGGTAAGCCTGTAGTCTTTTCCCACCATTCTCCCAAGTCAACAATTTTATGCAATCCTTTTAGCTTGTATGTAAATCTGTTTTCATGAATTATTAGTCCTGCATCATAATTACCATTTAAAACTTCGTCTTCAATTTCGGAAAACAAAACGGCCTTTTTATTAACAGCTTCAGGCCACATCATTGATAGAAGCATGTTGGCTGTAGTATTTTCACCGGGAATAGCAATTTTAAGATCTTTAGGTTCCTTCGGTAAATTGGGAGTTTTACAAACCAGCAAAGGACCGCAATTATGTCCCAAAGCTGCACCGGATTTTAGCAAAGAGAATTTGTCAAGGAGCTTACCTAATGCACTGAAAGACAACTTCGTTATATCATATTTTTCAAGAAAAGCACTCTTGTTCAATTCCTCAATATCCAGCAAATCATACTCAAATTTGTAGCCTTTGGTATCAACAAGTCCATGCAGCATTGCATGAAACATAAATGTATCATTTGGGCATGGAGAAAATGCAAGTGAGAAGGTTTTATCAGGATTCATTCAGTATCTCAAGTATAATTCTGTTTAAGTTTTCAATAGCCAGAGGAATATTCCATTTATCCTTATTCCTGTGTTCCACAAAATTTGAAATTGCCCTAATCTGGCTGCAAGGCACACCTTCAATCATGCACGCATAAAGGAAAGCTGCACCTTCCATACTTTCAGTGTCGGGATTGCAGCGTTCTCTTATTTTTTGAATACTTTGATTATTGCCATGAACCCGATTTACGGTAATTCCTCTTGCCTTGGTTAATGTGTCAATAACTTTTGATTTTATTGGATTTTCATTATATAATTCACCATTTTTAAACGGGAATGAATTTTCTTCAAGCAATTTAAGGTCTATCAAAGAAAGAAAATACTCTCCGTTTTCAGCGCCTAATTCAGGAAACTGATCATGGTCTATAGAAACAACAGTTCCAATTTTCAAGTCAGTATTAAAAGAACCTGCTATTCCGAAGTTAAATGCAGCATCGTACTGAAATCCTTGCAAAGCTTTTCCCATCAAAAATGCAGTAGGTACCATTCCCACTCCGGTAGTTAGAATATCAATCAGCATATTGTTATACTGATAGCGATTAATTCCGGAGCTGATTCTGGAAATAAATTTCAAATGTTGCAATAACGGCTTGATTTCCAATGTAGTAGCCGAAACTATTAGAACATTCATATCAATGATGTATTTTTAACAAAATTACCTGATTTTAATGAAATTGTCAATTAGAATTTGTTAGCTATAAGATTCGCATTTCAAAGAATAATAATTTTATCTTTGCCCATACTTTTTTATCTCATGATTAAATTCCTTTTTGACAGATTTTCAGGGCTAATTGGACTATTGGTTTTTTTACCGATTATCGTTGTCATATATTTTCTAATACTTATTAAAATGCCGGGCGGGCCGGTTATTTTTAAGCAGAAAAGAGTAGGAAAAAACGGCAAGCTGTTTACAATGGTAAAATTTCGCACTATGTCTGTAGGTCATGGTGGAAGCAGTGTTTCAGTTGCCGGAGAATCACGTATAACTCCTCTTGGAGCAAAGCTTAGGCGATATAAGCTCGATGAACTACCCGAATTATGGAATGTTTTTATTGGAGATATGAGTTTTGTTGGTCCCAGGCCGGATGTTCCGGGATATGCAAATGAGCTAAAAGGAGACGACAGAGATGTGTTAAAACTAAGACCGGGAATTACTGGTCCGGCAACGATTAAATACAGAAACGAAGAAGAAATATTATCGAAAGTTGATAATCCAGTGAAGTATAATGATGAAGTAATTTATCCCGATAAAGTGCGAATAAACCTGCTTTATTTTGAGCAAATGAACTTTTGGATGGATATAAAGATTATCCTTCATACTTTAACAGGAAAATCATACAAGGAAGAAAACTATTTTAAAGTAAAAAAATGAAGAATAAGATTTACCTATCATCCCCACACATGGGAGGCAAAGAACAAGATTTTATAAAGAATGCATTCGACACAAACTGGATAGCTCCATTAGGGCCACATGTTTCTGCCTTCGAAGCCGAGTTAGGCAAATTTACTGGAGTGTCTCACGCGGCAGTTTTAAGTTCGGGAACTTCAGCCATTCATTTAGCACTGATTCTTCTTGATGTAAAGCCCAAAGATTATGTTATTTGTCAAAGTTTCACCTTTGCTGCCACTGCAAATCCAATAGCATATCAGGGAGCAACACCGGTATTTGTCGATTCAGAGGCAGAGACATGGAATATGTGCACTAAGCATCTGGAAAAAGCAATAAAACATTGCCTTTCTGACAAAAAGAATCCCAGAAAACCAAAAGCTATTATTCCGGTTCATTTATATGGCATGCCTGCAAAAATTGACAAAATTGTCGCAATAGCCAATAAATATGACATCCCTGTAATTGAGGATGCAGCCGAATCATTGGGTTCAAACTACGATGGCAAACAAACGGGAGGCTTTGGAAAATTTGGAATTTTGTCGTTTAACGGAAATAAGATTATCACAACAAGTGGCGGAGGGGCACTGCTTTCAAATGACGGAGAAATGATTAAGAAAGCGAGGTTTCTGGCTACACAGGCAAGAGATGAAGCTCCGCACTATCAGCACTCTCATATTGGTTATAATTATAGAATGAGTAATGTTCTTGCAGGAATAGGACTGGGTCAGATGAAAGTTCTTAAAAAAAGAGTATCAGAAAGAAGAAAGAACTTTGAACGTTATAAAGAAATTTTTGAAAGCAAAAAAGAATTAGGATATAATGTTGAATTGCCAAAAGAACCGAAAGGTTCATTCTGCAACAGGTGGCTAACAACAATACTTATAGACCCCAAGAAAAACAAAGGACTAACAAGAGATAAGTTAAGATTGGCATTTGAGGCGGAGAACATAGAGTCAAGACCACTTTGGAAACCGATGCATCTTCAACCGGTTTTTGAAAAATGTCTGTTTTTTGGCGACGGAACTTCGGAAAAACTGTTCAACATAGGATTGTGCT
Organism: uncultured Bacteroidales bacterium; assembly: GCA_964601515.1. Lineage (GTDB taxonomy): Bacteria > Bacteroidota > Bacteroidia > Bacteroidales > UBA7960 > PWND01. The sequence continues at coordinate 3,396 of CAZRNU010000126.1, forward strand.
TGCCTTCCGGAACAAATATGACAGAAAAAGATTGGAGCAGGATTGAGAAAGTGCTAAACGAGGTTTTTAGTTGATTGTCATCCATAAATTAACCAATTCCCCAATTAACTAATAAACTAATTAGCACATTTTCTTTAACCGCAAAGTTCACTAAGAATGCGCTAAGGACACAAAGGAAAGCCGACACATTAACTCATTGGCACATTTGCACATTAGCACATTATCACATTGGCATATTGGCACATTTCCCCAAATTTTAATTTTTACAAA
>CAZRNU010000126.1:3765-9046 GCA_964601515.1 uncultured Bacteroidales bacterium
GCACATTATCACATTGGCATATTGGCACATTTCCCCAAATTTTAATTTTTACAAAAAACATTTTTTTCTTTTAGGCATTTTCAAAAAAAAATTGATACTTTCGCACATTCTAAAATGCATATAATAATTTAGATATTAAATCCTTATAAAACACCGGATATTATGCAAACAAAACTTCAGGAACTAACCGAAAAGATCTATTCTGAGGGTGTTGAAAAAGCAAATGAAGAAGCAAAAAAGATTGAGGCAGAAGCAAAAAAACATGCTGATGAGATGATTGAAAAAGCTAAAAAAGAAGCTGAAAAAATCATTAAAGACGCAGAAAAAAATGCTGATGACCTTAAAAAAAACAGCTTAAATGAACTTCAACTTGCTTCACGTCAGGCTATCTCAGACATTAAACAAAAAATAGTTTCTTTAATTGAATACAAGGCCGTTAATCCGGAAATTAAAGGCGCTTTTAAAGATGTTGAGTTTACTCAGCAAATTATTGAAACAGTAGTTAAAAACTGGAATCCTAAAGGAAATGACGCTGTTAGTCTTACAGTATTATTACCTGAAGATAAAAAGAAAGAATTTGAATCATTCTTCCAGAAAAAATCTAAAGAACTTTTAGACAAAGGTCTTGAAATAGGATTTAGCGAAACTGTAAAAGGTGGTTTTAAAATCGGACCTAAAGATGGTGGATATATGGTATCTTTCAGCGAAGATGATTTCGAGAATTTCTTTAAAGCATATTTGCGTCCACGTTTAATCGAGATTCTTTACGCAAGCAAATAATCATTAGTCCGAAAAAAACAAACTGATGCAGGTTAAAAGAAATTATTATTGTCTGGTTGCCGGACTTCAGGATATAAGCATTGAAACTCACAAGCTTACGTTCGGACAACTTGCTTTTAAAAACGAGCTTAAAACCGAAGTACATCCCGACGATTATAAACTTGTTGAAAAACTCTTTCTGCCTTTCGATAACAAAAACATCCTTAACGTTCTAACCAAATCAGGAAAAGACTTTGAGGAAAAAGGGAATTTTGAACTTTCTTTTCTTGAAGAGCAAATTAAGGAAACTACCGATCTTCCTGAATACATGTCGAAATTTATCACATCTGTTAAAAACGGAGAAAAGATATTCGCAGACATGTCGGACGAAGACGAACTGACTACATTGTTTTATGACGAAATGCTTAACCAAAATAACGAATTTCTGCGTAATTGGTTTGAGTTCGATATGAATGTCAGAAACATTGTTGCAGCATTTATGGGTAGAAAACATAACATTAAGTATGAAAACCTGATTGTTGGAAATACTGAAGTTGCAAATGTTATTAGAAAGAGTAACGCCAGAGACTTTGGATTAGGCGGTGATTTGGACTATATCGAAGAACTGTCGAACATTACCAAAGATGATGATATTCAGGAAAGGGAAATGTTTATTGACGAGCTGAAATGGAACTATCTTGAAGATGTAACATTTTTCGAATATTTTACTATTGAAAAAAGCCTTGCATTTATAATAAAATTGGGCATAGTAGAACGCTGGTTGGCAATTGACAAAGACCACGGAAAAGAATTGTTCAAAAAACTGCTTAATGAACTGCAGGAGAGTTATAAATTACCAGAAACATTTACAGAAAAATAATCATATATGAATACAATTGGTAAGGTAACCGGAATTATTGCAAATCTTGTTGTTGTTGAAACTGAGGACAAAGTTGCACAAAACGAAATTTGCTATATAAATCATGAAGGTACCCGCCTTATGGCAGAGGTAATCAAGATTTTGGGTAAAAAGGTTTATGTACAAGTTTTTGAAAGTACCAGGGGGTTAAAAGTAGGCGCTGAAGTAGAATTTATGGGGCACATGCTTGAGGTAACTCTAGGCCCAGGAATTCTTTCAAAGAATTTTGACGGCTTACAGAACGACCTTGACAAGATGGAAGGTGTGTTTTTAAAGCGCGGCGAATACACTGAAGCGCTTGAATATGATAAAAAATACAGCTTCAAGCCACTTGCAAAACAAGGTGATAAAGTTCAGGCCGGAGATTGGCTTGGAGAAGTGATAGAAAACTGGATTTCTCACAAAATCATGGTTCCTTTCAAGATGAAGGGTGAATATACCTTAAAAAGTGTGGTAAAAGAAGGTGATTACACTATCAATGAAAAAATAGCCATTGTAACTGATAAAGATGGTAAAGATCATGAAATTACAATGACTCAGAATTGGCCTGTAAAAGTGCCTATCAAAGCATACAAAGAGAAACCCAGACCGTTCAAAATCCTTGAAACCGGTGTAAGGGTTATTGACACTCTTAATCCAATGGCAGAAGGTGGTACAGGTTTCATCCCGGGACCATTCGGTTCAGGAAAAACAGTTTTGCAACATGCGTTATCTAAATACGCTGAAGCAGACCTTGTAATTGTGGCTGCTTGCGGAGAAAGGGCAAACGAAGTTGTGGAAATATTTACAGAATTCCCTGAACTTGAAGACCCACGCTCTGGACGTAAGTTGATGGAACGTACCACAATTATTGCAAACACATCAAACATGCCTGTTGCAGCTCGTGAAGCTTCTGTTTATACAGCAATGACGCTTGCTGAATATTATCGAAGCATGGGACTTAAAGTTCTTTTACTTGCCGACTCTACTTCTCGCTGGGCTCAGGCGCTTAGAGAAATGTCGAACCGTATGGAAGAGCTTCCCGGACCTGACGGATTCCCAATGGACCTTCCGGCTATTATTTCAAACTTCTATTCAAGAGCAGGTTTTACATATCTGCACAATGGCAATAGCGGCTCTATTACTTTCATAGGAACGGTATCACCTGCAGGTGGTAACCTTAAAGAGCCTGTTACTGAGAGTACTAAAAAAGCTGCAAGATGTTTTTATGCATTATCGCAGCAAAGAGCAGACAGTAAAAGATACCCTGCAATTGATGCAATAGATAGCTATTCTAAATATTTGGAATATCCTGAAATTATAAAATACTTCAGCGAAAATGTTGATGAAAAATGGGTTGATAACGTGCTTTATGCAAAAAACACTCTACTAAGAGGTAAAGAAGCATACGAACAAATCAACATTCTTGGTGATGACGGCGTTCCATTGAGCTATCACTTAACTTACTGGAAGTCGGAAATTGTTGACTTTGTTATTCTTCAACAGGATGCTTTTGATAAAATTGATGCATCAACTTCTTTTGAACGTCAGAATTATATGCTTAAAAAGGTGAAAAATCTTTGTGAAAAGAATTACAACTTTGATTCTTTCGAAGCTGTAGGGCAATATTTCAAAAGAATTATTAATAACCTCAGACAGATGAATTATCAGGAATTCCAATCTGAAGGTTTCAAAAAATTTGAAAAAGAACTAGAACAAATAATTCAAGAAAGGGAGGCTGCATAATGGAAAAGGAAACAAAAGCTTTTCAAAGAATATACACTAAGTTATTCCAGCTTACAAAAGCAACCGTATCTCTGAAAGCACAGGGTATTGGCAACGAAGAACTTGCAATTGTTGACGGTCGTTTGGCTCAGGTTGTGAAAATCATGGACGACATTGTTACATTACAAGTTTTTGCCGGAACAGAGGGTATTTCAACAAATGCTGAAGTTATCTTTTCCGGTAAAGCTCCTTCTTTAAAAGTTGGAGAAGACCTTGCAGGAAGATTTTTTAACTCATACGGACAGCCTATTGAAGGTGGTGATATAATGGGTGAAGAAAGAGAAATCGGTGGACCCAGTGTTAACCCCGTAAGAAGAAAACAGCCATCTGAGCTTATTGCAACAGGTATTGCAGGTATCGACCTTAACAACACACTGGTTACAGGACAAAAAATTCCTTTCTTTGCAGACCCCGACCAGCCATTCAACCAGGTTATGGCAATGGTTGCTCTTCGTGCAAAAGCCGATAAAATTATTCTTGGTGGTGTTGGTCTTACAAACGACGATTATCTGTTCTTTAAGAATGTGTTCGACAATGCAGGTGCACTTGATAGAATTGTTGGTTTTATTAATACAACTGAAGACCCACCTGTTGAAAGGCTTCTTATTCCTGACATGGCTCTTACTGCTGCAGAGTATTTTGCAGTTGAGAAACAGGAGAAAGTACTTGTTCTGCTAACAGACTTAACTTTATACGCTGATGCTTTGAGTATTGTATCTAACCGTATGGACCAGATTCCATCAAAAGATAGTATGCCGGGTTCGCTTTATTCCGACCTTGCGCGTCTGTACGAAAAAGCAGTACAGTTTCCTGATGGGGGCTCGATTACTATTATTGCCGTTACAACTCTTTCAAGTGGTGATATCACTCACGCTATTCCCGACAACACCGGTTATATTACTGAAGGTCAGCTTTTCTTAAGAAAAGATTCTGATATTGGTAAAGTAATCGTTGACCCGTTTAGAAGTTTGTCGAGACTTAAGCAGCTTGTAATCGGGAAAAAAACTCGTGAAGACCATCCCCAAGTTATGAATGCTGCAGTAAGGCTTTATGCTGATGCTGCTAATGCAAAAACAAAACTTGAAAACGGATTCGACCTTTCTGACTACGATGAAAGAACACTAGAATTTGCAAAAGCTTATTCGGAAAAACTTCTTGCCATTGATGTAAACATTGATGTTGACACAATGCTTGAGACTGCCTACGAACTTTTCAGAGAGTATTTCTCTGTTGCTGAAGTAGGTTTGAAAAATGAATTTGTTGAAAAATACTGGAACAAGAACTAAATGGCTATAAAATTTCAATATAACAAAACAGCTTTACAGCAGCTCAACAAACAGTTGAAAATGCGTGAAAGGGCTTTGCCTACTCTAAAGAATAAGGAGTCTGCTTTGAGAATTGAAGTCAAAAAAGCAAAAACACAAGCAGAAGAACTTGACGAAAAGCTTCAGCAAAAACTTAATGAATATCAGAAAGCTGTTGAACTTTGGGGTGAATTTGAAAATGATCTTGTATCAATTGAAGATGTAGCTCTTACTGTTAAGAAAATTGCAGGTGTTAAAACCCCTATTCTTGAAGAAGTAAAATTCTCGGTTAAAGAATTTAGCCTTTTCAACAAGCCAAGCTGGTTTCTTGATGGCATTGGAATCATCAAAGAGCTTGCTGCTATAGCAATTGAGCGTGAAGTGTTTTTTCAAAAAATGACTTTACTCGACCACGCGAGAAGAAAAACCACTCAAAAGGTAAATCTTTATGAGAAGGTTCAGATTCCGGGCTTTCAAGATGCAATACGTAAGATAAAGAGATTTATGGAAGATGAAGAAAACCTTTCTAAATCGT
>CAZRNU010000127.1:0-8988 GCA_964601515.1 uncultured Bacteroidales bacterium
AGATATTTCCAAAACTGGTCGCTATTGTCTGCGGAGCCATATTCTATTCCTCCAAAAAGAGTAACCTTGTCAATCTTAAAAGCATTATCAATCTCATGTTTTTGAAGATACAGCAAACTTGTAGAAGTCACATTATGAATATCATAACTATCTATAAGATTTCTATTGTTATTTGCTATTGCAGCAAAAGAAACTTTATGTAATATTCCATCCGGAGAAATATAGACGGTTTGAGTATTTTCAAGCAAAGCCTCTATTGGCGACCAAATTAGATTGTAGATATTGCCGGAATTGTAGAAATTGTTTATTGTTCTATAATTCACTGTAGTATATTCTTTAAAGGCGTGTAAAAGCTGTTCGCCCGAACATAAATAGACAAGAGCAGGCAGATTATGGTCAGGTAGAATAACCATTGCAAAATAGTGATAAGAATAAGTGTTGTCGGGATTAAGATACTGATAATGGCCAAATTCAACAGCAGCTTCATTAGCTTTCAAACTTTTCTGAATACTCTTCCAGTCAGCCTCTTTGTCAGAATAAATCCCGATGTCGGCTCCGGCAGAAACCAATTCTTTTTCAAGAACATTAGCTTTATTTTCAATATTACTTGTTGAGGTATATCTTTGATTTTCAGGCAAAGAATACAATTTGGCTAACTGCTGTCTGTAGCCTATCCACTCGTTATATTTAGTTATCATATTATCATTATCACTATCAAATACATTTCTTCTTATTGCAGAAGAAGATCGAAGAAGCAGGCCTTTATTAAACAGCAAATTATTATATAAAAGTTCAACAGCCTCTGTTTGATCGGCATTTTTAACTACAAAAGATGCAAAAAGGTCATTATAGTATTTAACAGTGGCGTAATATGCTGCTTTTTCTTCTTCCGACAGGAAAGAGAATGATTTTTTAATTTGTTCAATATTTAATTGAACAGCTTTAGAATATAATTCAGCAGCATCATTAATTCTGTTATTATTTTCATAAACATATGCCAGGCTAACCATAACATCTGCGCAAACCGGATTGTTGGTTCCGAAAGTTTTCTCCTTTATTTCCATAGACTTTTTCAGCCATTTTTCTGCCTCAGAAAAGTCATTCATACCACTATAAAGCAATCCGAGATTATGATAAGTTACTGCTAATGAATACGTTTCAGCTCCGAAAACGCTAGTTTCTATCTCTATTGTTTTTAAAAATAACTCCTCAGCTTTTTCAAATTTCCCAACTGCACGATATAATTCGGCAAGATTATTTGAGTGTTTGGCATTAGACGGAAGGTTGCCTTTATTTAAGATACTATCTATTTCTGCAACCCTATAAAAATACATTTCAGCCTTAACTGCATATTCAGAGGCTTTTTCATCATCATCTGTCAGTCTGATTTTTGATAAGTATAATGCACCGAGATTGTTAAGTACTGTTGAATACTCCATAGATAGTTGCTGCCCTGATTCAGTTTGTAAATTAAGATTTTGCAGGTAGAGCTCTTCACTTTTTGTATAATTCCCTGTTTCATAGTAAAAAACTCCAAGATTTAGTAATGCAGAAAAATAGTTAGGATGTGCTTTTCCTAGTGCTTCTTGTGTAATTGCAACAGCTTTTAAAAGAAGGTTTTCGGCAGCTCTTAAGTCGCCTTTCTTTATAAAAACATTAGCAAGATTTGAAAGCATATTTACATTATCCGGGTGGTTTTTCCCAAAGGCAATTTCCTGAATATATAATGAGCGTTTAAGAATGTTTTCGGCAATATCAAAACTTCCTGATTCCAGATAAAACAATCCCAGATTATTGAGAAAAGTTGCATACTCTGGGTGCATATCACCATATATTTGCACATACTTATCGCCGCATATTTCGTAAATTTCTCCCGATTTCTGATAATTGCCCATATAACTATATAAGTTGGCAAAGCTGTTTAGGCAGTTTAAATAAGAGCCGTGATTTTCGCCTAACGCATTTCTTTGAATTTCAAGAGCTTGCTTAAGCAATTCTTCAGCACTTAAATACTCTCCCTTCAGCATTTTAATACTTGCAAGTCCTTCCAAAGATGTTGCATAATCAGTATGATTTGGTCCGAGAGTTTGCTTCCTCAGGATAACTGTTTGATTATATAGCTCTTCGGATTTGTTAAAATCTCCGAGTTGTTTATGCAATAGAGCCAAGCTGTTCAAAGTATTTATATAAGCATTATACCTTTCACCATAATTTTTCTTTTGTAATGCGGCTGCTTTTTCAAGCAGTTCGACAGATTTATTATAATTACCCAACGCAGAGTAAACTGAGGCTAAATTACTTAATGCAATATGGTAGTTTGGATTGTCCTCCCCGTAAAGTTCTTTGTAAATTGTTATTGCCTGATTTAAAAGCTTTTCAGCCTCAGCATATTTAGCCATATGATCGTAGAGAACCGCTAAATTGGATAAAGTTAGAGCATAGAAATCGCTCTCCTTCTTATAAACCTTTTCTTTAATTGCAAGGCTTATCAGATATAACTCTTCAGCTTCATTAAACTTTCCCTGTTTTTCAAATGCAACAGCAAGATTGTTAAGTGCGGTAGCATAATCGGCGCTGATTTCACCATAGAATTCTTTACAAAGTTTTACAAAATCATTGTACACAACTTCCATTTTTGGATACATACCGGCATAGAGATAGAATTCTCCAAGGCTGTTTAGAGTAATTAAATAATCTTTTGATAATTTGCCAAAACTTATCTCCATCAAATCAACAGCAGAGAGATAGAAAGGCTCGGCTTTATCGTAAATGCCGTTTTGTAAATAAAAAGGTGCTACAATATTGGCAATCTGCATATATAACTCGTCAGATTCTTCAAAATTTGCCTGAACAATTTCCCAAACATCATCATAAATCTCCTCTGCTCTCAACACACTACCAGCGATAGAATAAATATTAGCTTGCTGCAGAGAAAAGTTTATGTAATCCATACTAAGTTTAGACTGGTCTTTAATTATAAAATCAATCACCTCTTCAATTAGAGGAAATGCTTCTGAATACTTACCAATGTATGTGTAATTAACTGCCAGATTGAAAGTTATCATCAAATAATCGTAATTCTCTTTTTCAATAATTTCTTCAGCTAAATCTCGTGCAGTTTTATATATTTTGGTTGCAGTTTCATAATCTTCTAGAGAATAATAGCAAAAAGCTAAATATCTGATAACCATAAGGGAGGTAGTATCCTTTGCTGAATGTAATTCCAGAAATCTTTTTCCGTGAGTAATGGCTAACTCATAATTGGCTGATTGAAAGGCGCTGTTAAAATCTTCTAAGTAGGAGTTTTTATCTTGAGAAAATGCCGAAAAGAAGACGGAAATAATAATTGCTATTGCAATAAAACACTTCTTCATAAATAAGATTTTGGTATAATGAGATTAAACTCTAAACCCAAGAATTGTTATATCATCTATTTGGTCATTCTCACCTTTCCAAATATGAAACACTTCTTCAAGTTTTTCTTTTTGCTTAATTGCAGGCAACTCATTCACAGACAGAAGTAGTTCTTTAAATCTAAAAAACTTAAACCTTTCATCTCCCTCTTCATTAAACTGATCAATAAATCCGTCGGAATAAATATAAACCATATCACCGGACTGCAGATCGAGATTGTAATTATTAAAGTCTTTTTTCTTTTTCACAAATATGCCAATTGCCTGCCTATCAAGTGTATATGTGTGCAGATTGTTGTCTCTTACAAGAATAATAGGATTAAAAGCTCCGGAATATTGTAGTGTCATTTTAGAAACATCAACAATAACAACAGCAACATTCATCCCATCCATTAAAAGAAAATCGTCCTTATCCTTCTTACCTGCATTAAGCAAAGTGGTTGTTACATTATCTCTAAGTTGATGTACAATTTCTTTTGCATCAAGATTTGATGAGTTATTAATGATTTCATTCAGGAAGGAGATTCCAAGCATACTCATAAAACCACCCGGAACACCATGCCCTGTGCAGTCGGCAACGGCAATTACTAATTTGTCATCAAATCTCGCGGAATAGTAAAAATCTCCCGAAACAATTTCTTTAGGTTTAAACATTACAAAGCATTCAGAAATTCCGGGTTTTTCATTTTGATTATCTGACAAAACACATAATTCCGGCAACAATGCCTGTTGAATTCTTTTAGCGTAGTTTATGCTGTCGGTTATTGCTAATTTTTGCTTTTCAATATGTTCTTTTTGTTGAATAGCAATGTCTCTCTGAATTTGTATTGAGTTGTTTTGGGACTCAATTTCTTCCTTTTGAGTGAGGATTTCCTGATTTAGTTCATGCAATTCTTTATAACTCTCATTAAGCTCATGGGTTCGTTTTTTTACTTCATCTTCAAGCAAAATATTTGCTCTCTCTTTCATTAAATTTATTTCTTCAAGTCTATTGATTGCTTCTTGCTTACTCTGATTCAACAGTTTTGTAAATTTTTTAGTCATACCATAAGCAAGAACCAAAAGCACAAATGCGGTAGCGAATTTCATCCCATGTTCAAACTGGAATATTCCAGGTATCCCGGCATTCTTCATTACAACCCATAAGCCTCCAATTATTATAAAAAACAAAGCTGCAATGAAATACTTTGTGAAGTAAAGCTTTTTTCTCCATGCAAATAAAGCAATAACAATACAGAACAAAGTTGTAACAGCAGTAATAATATTTCCAAAGCTAATCATGAAGCGATACATTGATTGGCTAAAGACCGTTGATATAGATAAAATGCTTGTGATAATTATAAAAGCAACTAAAATTTTATCGAATACAGGAAAGTTTTTTCTTGTTTGCAATGCACTTTTTATCAATAGCATTACTGATATAATAGAAACCATTGCAAATACAACCACTGATAAATTTGCCCATTCAGGTGAAGATGGCCAATAATATTTGAAAGCGAAACCATCCCTGATAAACAGAAAAACCCCTATTGAAAAGGTAAAAAGCACATAATACAAAAAGGAATAGTCGCGCATTGAGAAGTAGAAAAACAAATTCAGTAATACGACAAGAACAAGGATGCCGTAGAAGAAGCCTAAAAACAACGGGCGGGTTTCACTCTTTTCGTATAAATATTGCGGACTGGATATGCTAACTGGAATTGTAATAACATCACCATCACTTTCAATTGAACAATAGTATGTTTGTGAGTAACCCGGTAATAGGTTTATTTCAAAAACATTTGAAGTGTGTTGTATTGATCTATTATGAAAAGGGTATCCATCTCCACTATACAGGGTATCAATTCCTTCATCAGTTGGAACGAACAATCTGATTTTGTATAGTAATGGGTAATCAATAATTAGAAAAAACCGATTTTCTGATTCCGTGTTATTTTGAACGGTTAATTTTAACCATACTGTAGCGTTTTGATAATCAAAAAATGGCACGTCTTTGTCAGATTGAACAAATTGATTTTGAAAACTGTCTTCAACAACTTGGCAATATGATAGAGATTTGTCAGAATCTAAGTAATAATATACTTTACTTCCAATCTTCTTAATGTTTAAATCGTCATTAATAATGATTATGTCGTTTGCAATAGAAAAGCCTGCAAACAGAGCAAATACAAAAAACAAGACAAGTCTTTTACGCATTGAAAGTTGTAATTATGACCACGTTACAATATTACAAAAAAAAATGAAATAAGATAGTAGTAAGTCGAAAGTCGGCAGTCGAAAGTCGAAAGTCGGCAGTCGGTAGTCGAAAGTCGAAAGTCGAAATCCGAACTTAAAACCCCGAAACCCGACACCTGATAACTGACACCTATTCTATTAGAACAAACGCCGCCCAAAAGAACGGATCGTATTTTTGCCGCATAACTCTTTGAGTTTCATTGAAAGATTTTCTTACATCCTTATAATCAAGGAGTTTGGTGTAAAAGATTTCCATAAACTCAACTGTCTCCTTATCAGGCACTTGCCACAAGCTCATTATCAAATATTTAGCACCTGCCATTTTGAAAGCTCTTTGTAGGCCATACACTCCCTCGCTGCCTTTTATATCACCAAGTCCGGTTTCGCAGGCAGAGAGAACAACGAGTTTGGTGCTTTGAAGATTTTGGTTTGCTACCTCATATGCTGTGAGAATTCCATCCTGTTTCGAATCGTCTCTTTCAACTTCATTCCAAACATCGTTTGCTCCGGCAAATACAAGTCCGGAGCGCATCAAAGGATTACTGTTTTTCACGAAACTCGACAAACCAATGCCACTTTCACCACCACGAAATGTAACTTCTCCAATTTTTGTAGTTGTTTGTTCTTTTTCTGCAACCTTTTTTGGATCCGGATAAAAGAATCCGTGAGTCGCAACATGAAGAATATCAATATTGTTAGAATTTTTCTTAAACTGCTCTTCTGTAGCTAAGTGGTTTTTAAATACTGCGGTTTTTACTTTTTTCTTTTTTAAAAGCTTGTTGATTTTATCAACTTCAACACTAGTTCCTTCCAAATATTTCCAAACTTTATTTTGAGAAAAAGGACCATCGAAAAAAACACCTCCAAATAAGCTGGCATTTCTAATTACAAGTTTGTAAAAGACATCGTTAATCTGTGAAGTAGATGTTACCATTGCAATGTTGATATTGTCAATGATGAAGTCATTTCTATTATTTGACAATGCTGCAAAACTTATATTATGGAGCAATCCATCAGGAGAGATGTAAACTGTATTTATTTCATTCAAATATGGTTTTATCGGCTCCCATATCAGGTTATACAATTCTGATGATTTATTTGTCGATTCCGATTTTTTTCCATATTTTTCATAAATATGATCAAAACTGTTAGTGTGATTTGTTTTAATTAAATCAGCAATTTGATTTTCTTCAAAAAGCTCAACAAGAATCGGGTAAGGATGCTTTTTGGAAAGAATCAGAGCCAAATATAATACACTGTCGGTTGATTGAATTGCGCTGAAGTATTTAAAAGCCACAAATTCAATAGCCATTTCATCATCTTTAAGCTTCTTTTGAACATCACTCCATCTAACTTCAGTGAGATATTTACTTTGTTTAAAATAGTTTGACAAACGCGTTAATTCGCCTTCAAGCAGTTCAGTCTTCTTTTCCAGAGTTTCCAAATCTTCTTTTCTGTCTTGAGCCGGCAATGTATATTGTGCAGATATCTTTGTTTTTACTTCAATCCATTCATCATATTTTTCAAGCAATTGTTTGCTGTCGCTGTTTTGAATAACTTTTCTTAGTTCAATGCCCGATTGTAGAATCATCCCTTTTGTAGTAAGAATCAAATTATAGGCTTCGGCGGCAATTTTGGGGTCAGCATTGGCATTCCTTGCAAAAAAACTATAATAGTAATTGTAGAATGTTGTTATTGTATTTATAAAATTCTCCTTCTCAGTTTCGGTTAGAAAAGAAAACATTTTGTTTATGTTTATAAAATTATTTTGAATTGCGTCTTTGTATAATGAGTAAGCCATATCATTTTGAGAAAGTGCTTCATATATTCTGGCAGTGTTGTTCATTAAAGTGGCATATTCATGATGCTCTTTCCCAAGCGATTTTTCAAGATTCTGCTGTGCTTCAAGATATAAGTATAATGCTCTTTCATAATCAAGTTTTTTATCATACAGCAATGCAAGATTGTTCAAAATACGTCCGTATTCATAGTGACTTTTTCCTAGAGTTTTATCAATAATTTCTAAAGCTTCGTTGAAATGTGCTAATGCCTTTTCATTTTGTCCTAAATCCATATACAAGAATGCAAGATTATTAAGAACGACACAATAAAAAGAATGATTTTTTCCAAAAATGGCTTCGGTTTTTTCCAGTGTTTCAATAAAAACAGGCAAGGCTTTTTCATAATCGCTTAAGGCTTTATAAACCAACCCGATATTATTGTTGAGATAACAAAAAGAAGGATGATTAGACCCATAAATTTTTTCATAAATTACCTTTGCTTCAAAATACAGACCTAAAGACCTTTCAAATTGGCCTAATCGTCTGTATAATGCAGCCAGATTATTCAAATAATTAGCATAATCAGGATGACCTTTCCCAAGTACTTTTTCCGTATATTCCATTGCTTCCAGCAACAATGGCAAACTTTTATCATACTGCCCTATAGTAGAATAAAGTTGTGCAATATTATTTAAGCACTTTGAGTTCTGCTGACTTACTTTTCCGTAGGAAACTTCAAGACATGCACAAGCTTCAGTATATAAATCCAGAGCTTTATCGTATTGGCCAATAGTCTTATAAATAACTCCCAAATTCATAAGCAAAGCTCCATAAGATGGATGCTCTTTTCCTAAAGCTTTTTCCATAATCTCAAGAGCTTGATAATAATTATTAAGAGCAAGATTATATTCCCCCAACTGCCTATACGTCATCCCAATATCACTTAGGCAATGTCCATATTCATGACTGTTGATTCCTAAACCAGACTCATATATATCTCTCACAAGAAAAAAGCTTTGCAGCGCATTTTTAAATTGCCCAAGAAAGTATAAGTTAAGGCCTAGATTATATTGGAGCTTCCCGTAATCTATACTTTCTTTTCCGAATTCACTTTCGTACACCTCAACCGCTTTCTGGCTGTATATCAATGCCTGTTTGTAATCTTTTTTGCTTTTATGCATATTGCTAAGGCTGTCGAGTTCCTGCCATGTTTGGGATTTTGCTGTGATGCTGAGGGCGAAGAGCAAAGAGCTTAGGGCGAGTAGTTTGAATGTAGTTATTTTCATATAATTTGTCGTTTATTCTTTTATTCGTTTATTTCTTTAACTGAAGATTCTGTGAATTTATGAAAACTCTTATATGTACTTATATGCCTTATATGTTTATATTTTTAACATGTAAACAAATACTTCAATCCATACAATCCTTTAATCAACCGGACCTCTCGCTTACACTCGAGGAGACATGCAACCCACAACCCAAACCCGAAACCAGACACCTGACCCCTGATACCTACTCTATTAGCACAAACGCCGCCCAAAAGAACGGGTCGTATTTTT
>CAZRNU010000128.1:0-8834 GCA_964601515.1 uncultured Bacteroidales bacterium
AGGTTTCGTTAGAGATGAAATTGAGAACTACACAGGCTGGAGGGCGTTAAATTTTTTCCCATATGCAATATTTACACCAATTACAGGAAGTGTATCCGGAGTATACATCAGACTCCCTGAAATATTTATGAAGCGCAACGGAGAAACAAGTATTGAAACATATAAAAGAAACCTGGCACTGCTAGAAAAAAACATAAAAGATCAAAACCCTGAGCAAAAATATTATTATGGTGATGCTTCAGACATTGAAGTTAAAAAAGGATTTTATCCGGTTGGGACAGAATTTGCTCACCCATTGCATTATGTTGATTTAGCTGCAGACGGAAAAACATTTTTAAATCAAAATGCAAATAAACAAACATTTACTGATTATAACTTTCCCGGAACAAGATCTAAAAGAGTAAAAGAGATTAGATATATGTACAAATGGAAGGATGTAACTATAGAAGATATTGGCGCAGATGATGACGATGAAGATAATGGAGGATATGAAGAATTTATAGGTAAGGAGGGCCAAGGCTGGATTGAAAATAACGCAGGCTGGATTATTGCGGGTTATATTGAAAACCGATTTGGAAACTTGAGACCACAAACAACAGAGGAATTGATTCAATGTCTCGGCTGCCACGGTAATGTTGGAAATACAATTGATGCGATTTGGTCATTTCAAAGAAAGCTTCCGGAAGAGCTTGGTTGGAAGGAAATGAATTACGGGCAGTACGACAGTAAAAATCCTCAGTTTACCAAACTTCAAGATTATTCATACAGCAATACCGGCATGGGAGAACTTGGATACTTCTATTACACCGTTGTTGGTGCTGATTTATATGGAGTAATGCCTGAAGAGATTAAAAATGAACTAATTCGTTATTCAGAATTAAACAATCTTACTGAATCATTAGGTCTTAAACATAGCATTAAAAATATTTTCGATGATGAAGCACTTAAGTTTCTTGGTCAGATAGACAGAAGCTCAAGATTGTTGGAACGACAAAAAATAATGCGCAATTATGCAGAGAATTCCGCATACTTATACTATAGCGAAGAAGATGACACCTACTATATAAAAGGTAATATATTTTATCCATCAATTGCAACAATGCAAAACAACATCTATCAATACAGAAAAATTGTATTGGATCAAAGTTTTAATTTGGGCAAAGATGTATTTGGGAACCAAAACGAGAAAGTACCCTTTACATTCAGATCTGATGGAAATGTAAGAGATGAAAAAATGGAAATAATACCGGCCGGCAAAGTTATTACAAGCAGACCTTATAATTCCGAAGGAGTTGGAATAACACCGACAGGAATTGTACTTGTTAACAATACAGGACAGCCTATTGATGAAAACGGAGAAATTGTTGATTTGGAGAATGAATCTGAAAAGGCTGTAGGCCATATTTCAACCGGAGGAACATTCGATATGATGTATAACCCAATATTATCGGGAATCCCATTTAATCCGAAACGCTAAGATTTAGAGACGACGTTTTGAAATTGTAGAGACGCGATGCCTCGCGTCTCTGGAAGACCCAAATGACACCTATGTAGAGACGACGTTTGAAAAAAAAAGAGACGACGTTTGAAAAAAAAAGAGACGCCAGCATGGCGTCTCTACGAATATGCGATAAAAACCTTTGTTATTCGATTTCAATTTCAATCCATTTGGATCTGTCGGGGTCTGTTGGTTTTTTCCATTTAACGGGTGGATTTTCTTCTAATTGTTTCAACAATACCTCAACCGCCTTTTCCAGAGACGGGTCGTTGCCTCTGGCGATTTTGTGAGGTTCGTCAACAACTTCAATGTCAGGATAAATACCAACTCCTTCGATTATCCATTCGCCTTCTTCGTTATAAATACCAAATCGCGGAACTCCGATATAACCGCCATCCACAAGGGCAGCATTCCTTGTCATTCCTACAAGTCCGCCCCATGTGCGTGTTCCGATGATTGTTCCTAAACCTAATTTTCTAAAGAAGAATGGAAGTGCATCGCCGCCTGATGATGCATACTGATTAATAAGCATAACTTTCGGACCATCGTGAGCAACAGCAGGTGTGCGCATAGGCTCAAGCCCATGACGATGCCAAAGTGCAAGTGTTTTTCTATCCAGCATGTTTATCATCCTGTCAGGAATAAAGCCGCCACCATTAAATCTATCATCAATTATCAAAGCTTCCTTGTCGTGATATGCATACATGCCGCGATGCAACTCTCTGTTTCCATCATGGGCAGTATTTGGAAGGTGCATGTAGCCAATTCGACCGTTTGAAAGTCTTTCAACCATTTCACGACGTGTGTTAATCCAATCTAGATAAAACAGCTCAAGCTCACTTGCAATCGGATGAACAACATATGTGCGTGCACCTTGCTCAGTCGGACGATTATTCACGGTAATTCTGGTTGCCACTCCTACCCTATTTTCAAGGAATTTGTATGGATTATCGGCAAGAGTTACGTCGTTACCTTCAATACTGATTATGTATTCTCCTTCTTTTATATCAATGCCTTGCATTGTTAGAGGTGAAACTCTCGTTCTATCCCAGTTTTCGCCCTGGTAAATTTTACTTATAATGTATCTGTTATTATTTCTATCAGGTGTAATTTCAGCACCAAGTAATCCTGTCTCTACTCTTTTAACTCTTTCAAAGTCGCCCCAATCAACATAAGCATGACCGGTGTTTGTTTCTGCAATCATTTCACCAAAAATATAGTCAAGGTCAAATCTGTGATTCAGATAAGGTAGGAGTTTTGAATATCTATCATAAAACTCGTCCCAGTCAACATTGTGAATATTTCCAACGTAGAAGAAATCGCGATAAATTCTCCAGCCGTCTTTAAATATTTGTTCCCATTCCTTTTTAGGTTCAATTTTCATTGTAAGGTTTTCAAGATTTGCAAGATTTTTCGAAGCATCCTGTCCCGGATTTAAAGGCGCTACACCATAATTACCGCCTGAAAAATACGCAAAGCTATTTCCATCAGCTGTGACTATTGTATTTGTAACACCTGCCATAATAAGCTCCTCGGCTTGTTCTTTCAGTTTATATCTTGAAAAACCGGAATTACTTAAATACACAATTCCTCCTTCAACAGCTTGCAATCCCCAGTAATTACCTGATGACATAGGAAATGCTACTATTCGGTTGTTTATTCCTACAGGGTTAATTATAACATTAACATCTATTTTTGCATCTTCCTCTTTGGGTTTTCCAGCCATTTCTTCATCCTCTTTTGGCTGGAATAATCTCGGAGCCTTATCTGTTAGAGGCATAGCGTAGATTCTGGTTGCATTATTATAAAGATAATTAAACTCAAAAGAAGAAAAAGCCAGGTTAAAGTCTCTGTTAGACGTAAAGAAGATATAATGTCCACATTTTGAAAAAACAGGATTTGAATCAATAAACGTATAATCAGTAAGCTGCATTTTACTGTTATCTGAGATGTTATATACCCAAACTGAGCTTTGCCTGTTGCTGTTTTCTTTTGTATATGTAAGCCATTTTGAGTCAGGAGAAAAGCTATAATCAAGAATTTCAGTTAATGCAGGAGTGTCGACCACAACAAGTTTTTTAGTATTAACATCGATCAACTGCAACCTCATAGACCTGTCGAAGAAGGCAATAAACTTGCTATTTGGCGACCATTCAGGTGCATATTTCCAGCCTTTGGAGTTAAATGTAAGCTGCATAGGCTTTGAGTCGTTTTCGGCTGACATTATATAAAGCTCATATTCACCGCTAACATCAGAATGATATGCAATCCACTTGCCATCCGGAGACCATTGTGGATAAACTTCTCTAACACCCTGAGTTTGAGTTAAATTTCTAATCGTTCCATCTTTTGCAGGCACTGAAAAAACGTCGCCTCTGGCATCAAAAAGAAGTCTTTTCCCGGAAGGAGAAACTGCATAACTATGGATATTATCTTTTACATTTTTGAAATAGGGCAATGTATTGGCAAAATCGTAACTGATATTTACAGTAATTTTCTCAACTTTTTCAGTTTTAAGGTCTAATTTATAAAGGTGGCCACCACTTTCATAAATCAGCTGACCATTATTACCACTTGGCCACATTACATCAAAATCTTTATGAAAAGTGAGCTGTTTAATTTCTTTTGTAGGGATATGATAGCTATAAATATTTAGCCAAAGATCCCTGTCGCTTGCAAAATAGATTTTATCTCCATACCAAACAGGAATCTGGTCTGTACCTTTAAAATCGGTAATTTGTTCGGAAGTATTATTTACAAGATCATAAATCCATAAGTTTGAAGCTCTCCCCCCTTTGTATCTCTTCCATGTTCTAAATTCCCTGTCGATATAGGCAAAAGCAAGCTTTTTACCGTCAGGAGAAAGCACACCAAATCCACCATAAGGAACAGGCAGAGGCTCTTCAAAACCTCCATCAATGCTAACTAGGAAATATTTCCCCATTCTGTCGCCATAAGGAGTTCTGTTACCCCTGAAGAGAATTTTCTTACTATCGGGAGTCCATCCAAGCACAACATTATCAAATCCACCACGAGGAGGCATTATACCTACTTCATTGTAATAAGTAAGCTGTTTGGGAGTACCGCCTTGAGACGGCATAACATAAACCTGTCGACTTCCGCTATATTCGGCACAGAAAGCAATCCATTTACCATCGGGTGATAATTTTGGAAACAGCTCTATACCATTGTGAGAAGTAAGTTTACGTGCATCGCCGCCATTTGCATCAACAGTCCATATACTGCCGGCATACACAAACACAACCTGATTGCCATTTATATCAGGATAGCGCAACAATCTAACATCATCCTTAGCAAAAAGGACAGATTGCGCAATAAAAAATACAAAGAGAATAACCGAGATTCTTTTAAAATAGTTGTTCATGATTATCTAGTTTAGATTTACAATATTTCACGACTGATTTCAAAGTTATGAAATATCTATTAGCAGCAAATAACATTGCTTACATTTTAACCTTTGTTGTTATTTTGATTATAAACACCGTGGTGACACCCCCCGTGAAAAAACCGGATAATTATTCAATCGATAATATCGGAACCGCTACGCGGTATGTTTTTCAATCCTGAAAATATGAATAATAAACAATCTGATTTCACAGTTTCTTTGCGTAACTCTGCGCAACCTCAGCGTAACTTTGCGTAATAACCTAAAAGCTAAACGCAGAGAACCGCAAAGAATCCGCTAAGGCTCGCAAAGGAATTATAACAATCCCTTCAATCCACCGGATATCTCGCTTACGCTCGATATGACAGCAGTTTCCCGCCGAACGCCAAACGCCGAACGCCAAACGCAAAACGCCGAACGCCTATCAAACTCCTTCCTTCTCCAGTCTTTTGAATCCTTCGCCTAGAACTTGAGATGCATCAATTACAGTTAAGAAAGCTTTGGGGTCTATTTCGTGTATATAATCCTGAAGGGTGGGTAATTCTCTTCTGGTAACATTTACAAAAAGTATCTTTTTATCATCGCCTTTATACATTCCTTTACCTTCAATCACAGTACCTCCCCTTTCGAGATCAACAAGGATTTTTTCGCTTATTTCCTTATGTTTGTCAGAAATAATGAAAAGAGTTTTTTCATAGCTCAATCCTTCAAGCACTCCGTCTATAACTTTTCCTGTGATATAGATTACAATCCATGAGTAAAGCGGAATTCGCCAATCCTGAAAAACAATTAAACCGACTAATACAATTACGGAATCTACAATTATTAATGACTGTCCGATTGGTATGCGGGAAAATTTGGTTAATATCATAGCAATAATAGTTGAACCGCCTGAGGTAGCTCTTGCTCTAAATATAAGTCCCAGACCAAACCCTATCAACACACCACCAAAAATCGAAGAAAGTAGCGCATCATCGGGCACTAATGGTTCGCTTCCCCACAAATACGACAAACCATCTATAAAAACTGAAGCCAGGACAAATCCAACCACAGTTTTAACCCCGAATTTAGGTCCCAGAAGTCGTACTCCAATTATTGCAAGAGGAATGTTAAAGGCCAACCCTGTAAGACCAATAGGAATATTAAATAAATCATTCAGAACAATACCAATACCATAAACACCGCCCGGAACAATTTTATGCGGAGCAATAAAAAACACATAGCCAACAGCCATGATAAATGAGCCAAAAGTGATTAGAGAATAAACTAAAAACCACTTGCGTGAAAACATCTTTTCTTTTGTTATAAAAGCCATAATATTATAAATTAAGTTAATTCATCTCAAAACTTGCTGCAAAAATAATTAGATTTTAATTCTTTCTCTTTCTAAACTAATGATTTTCTTTAATTTTGCCTGTCGAAAAAAACCACTTACATCATGAGCAATACTTCCAGAAAAATTAAAAGCGCACTAATTTCAATTTTCTACAAAGAGCCTGCAAAAGAGCTTATTGAAGCCTTACATAAAAACGGAGTACTTATGTACTCAACGGGAGGCACTCTTGATTATATTCAGAGTTTAGGATATTCTGCAACAGCTATCGAAACACTTACAGGTTATCCAAGCATACTTGGAGGCAGAGTAAAAACATTACATCCAAAAGTGTTTGGAGGTATTTTAGCTCGCCGTGACAAACTAGAAGACATTAACCATCTAAATGAGTATGAGATTCCGGGTATTGACATGGTAATTGTTGATTTATATCCTTTTGAAGAGACCTTAAAAGGTAATGCAACCCATCAGGAAATAATTGAAAAAATTGACATTGGAGGGATTTCTTTAATCAGAGCTGCTGCAAAAAACTTTAATGATGTTGTTATAATCCCGTCGCAAAAATATTTTTCAAAAGCTGTTGATATTCTAAACAACAATAACGCAGAGACGACAATAGAAGAGAGACAGTTCTTGGCAGGCGCTGCTTTTAGTGTATCCAGTCATTACGACACTTCAATATTCTCATATTTCAACAAAGATGAAGCAATAGATACTTTTAGATGCAGCATTGAGCAATCGAACACACTAAGATACGGTGAAAACCCTCATCAGTGGGGTAAGTTTTACGGCAATTATCATGAGATGTTTGAACAGCTTAACGGCAAAGAACTTTCATACAACAACATATTGGATATTGATGCTGCAATGAACTTGATGGCGGAGTACGCAGAGCCAACATTTGCAATAATAAAGCACAATACCGCTTGCGGCATGGCAACAAGAGATAATCTTGAAGAAGCATACAAAGTTGCATTGTCGTCTGACCCGGTATCTGCCTTTGGTGGAATTTTGCTTGCAAATCGCAACATTACGGAAAAAAATGCGTATCAGATAACTGAGTTGTTCTTTGAAGTAATTATAGCTCCCGAATATGACCAAAAAGCGCTAGAGATTCTTTGCGAGAAGAAAAACAGAATTATTTTAAAGCTTAAAGACCAAACATTGCAAAACAAATTTTTCCGGACAGCATTGAATGGAGTGCTTTGTCAGATGAGAGACCATGCAATGACACCCGAAAATGAATGGCAGTACATTACAAACACTAAGCCCGGAGAAAGAGAAAAAAATGATTTGATGTTTGCAAATAAACTGGTAAAGCATACAAAATCGAATGCGATAGTTTTGGTAAAAGACAAGCAATTAATTGGCAGTGGCACAGGGCAAACATCTCGCGTTGATGCGCTAATGCACGCAATCGCCAAAGCAAAAGAGCATGGTCATGATTTAATAGGAGCGGTAATGGCATCAGATGCCTTCTTCCCATTCCCCGACTGCGTTGAGATTGCTCACAAAGAGGGAATAATGGCGGTAATTCAGCCGGGAGGATCCATAAAAGACAAAGACTCTATTGATTATTGCAATAAAAACAATATGGCAATGGTCTTTACAGGCAAGAGACATTTTAAACATTAAAAACAAATAAATTTTTATCAATATGGGCTTATTTTCTTTTTTAACCAAGGAACTTGCCATCGACCTTGGAACAGCAAACACAATTATCATCCACAACGACAAAATAGTAGTAGAAGAGCCTTCGATAGTGGCAATGGAAAGGGCCACAAATAAAGTAATTGCGGTTGGAAGACAAGCAATGTTAATGCATGGAAAAACACATGAAAATATCAAAACACTCAGGCCTCTAAGAGATGGTGTTATTGCAGATTTTCAAGCTGCTGAAGCTATGATAAGGGCAATGATAAAAATGACTGATACAAAGAAACCTATATTTCCTCCTTCTCTGAAAATGGTTATATGTATTCCTTCAGGCATTACAGAGGTTGAAGAAAGAGCTGTAAGAGATTCATGCGAACAAGCAGGCGCAAAAGAAGTTAGGTTGATTCATGAACCAATGGCTGCTGCTATTGGTATTGGCATCGATGTTCTTGAACCTACCGGGAACATAGTAATTGACATTGGTGGTGGAACTTCGGAAATCGCAGTTATTGCACTTGGCGGAATTGTTTGCAACAAATCTATTCGTATTGCCGGTGACGATTTCAATGGTGATATTGAAGAATACATGAGAAAACAGCATAATATTCTAATTGGCGAAAGAACAGCGGAAAGAATAAAAATCGAAGTTGGTGCTGCGATGACAGAAATTGACAATCCTCCTTCTGATATTGCAGTTCACGGTAGAGATATGATGACAGGAATTCCAAAAGAAATTATAGTTAATTACTCAGAAATAGCCCAAGCATTAGATAAATCTTTAACAAAAATTGAGGCAGCTGTTCTTAACGCACTTGAAATGACTCCTCCGGAATTGGCTGCCGATATTTACCGCACTGGTATATACATGGCCGGCGGTGGTGCATTACTAAGAGGTTTCGATAAAAGAATAGCATTGAAAACAAAATTACCGGTTCATCTGG
>CAZRNU010000129.1:0-8738 GCA_964601515.1 uncultured Bacteroidales bacterium
ATTATAAAGGGATATGCAGGAACAGGGAAAACAACAGTTGTGTCTAATCTGGTAAAAGTCCTTCCCAAAATCAAAGCTAAAACAGTTCTACTAGCACCTACAGGAAGGGCTGCAAAAGTTATGGCATCATACAGCAGAGAGAAAGCATATACAATTCATAAAAAGATATATCGAATAAATGCTGGTAAAGACGGATTGCCCGGCTTGAAACTTATTGAAAATAAGCATAAAAACACATTTTTTCTGGTTGATGAGGCTTCGATGATTTCAGCTTTTAGTCAGGATGGTGGAGAACTATTCTCAGGGAGAAATCTCCTTGATGATCTTATTCATTATGTTTATAGTGGGGATAATTGCAGATTAATTCTTATCGGAGATACAGCACAGCTGCCACCGGTTAAGGCGGTTGAGAGCCCTGCTCTTAGCCCTGAGTTTATGAAAGCCTCATTTCATTTGTCGGTTTGGGTGTCGGAACTTAGAGAAGTTGTAAGACAGGCTCAGGATAGCGGCATTCTTTATAATGCCACACTGTTAAGAAAAATGCTGTTGCTTAATTCTAAAGGGTTTCCTAAATTCGACTTGCAAGGTTTTGATGATATAAAAAGACTTGAAGGACAGGATGTTGGTGACGAAATTACAACAGCATTCAGTAATCGCCAGTGCGAGGAGTCAGTAATTGTTTGCCGATCAAATAAAAGAGCTAATCTTTTCAATAAAAATATCCGAAATCGCATTTTACTCAGAGAAGAGGAAATAAGTGCAGGTGATCTTATGATGGTTGTGAAAAACAATTATTTCTGGCTGCCTCAAACTTCCCAAATTGGTTTTATTGCAAATGGGGATATAATTGAATTAACAAGAATTAGAAAAATTGAGGAACTATACGGATTTAGATTTGCTGATGTGTCTGCACGAATGCTTGATTATCCGGATGAACCTGAAATCGATGTAATGATTATGCTTGATGCAATATATGCCGATGCTCCATCATTAACTTTCCAGCAAACAGGGCAATTATTCGAACAGGTTTCGCTTGATTATGCTGAATATGCAAGCAAAAGAACACGATTGCTAAAAGTTAAAAACAATCCATATTTTAATGCCCTTCAAGTGAAATTTGCGTATTCATTAACTTGTCATAAGGCGCAAGGCGGACAGTGGAAAAATGTTTTTGTTGAAATGGGATATTTACCTGATAATAATCCGGATATTGAATACCTCAGATGGCTTTATACTGCTTTCACAAGGGCAACTGATAATTTATACCTGATTGGCTTTAATGAAGATTTTTTTGTGTAAATAATTACAATACAAGTCTTCTATTTATCATGAAAAGTTTTGCTGTTTCTGAAAAAACCTTTAGGTTTGCTTATAATTTTTCAATCACTTTTATTCACCCTTAATAAATAAAACAATGAAAGGAAAACTTGAAATTAAACCTCTTGTTGGTTTTGGAAATCTTAAGTTTGGAGCTACCCAAGAAGATGTGAAAAAATATTTCGGAGAACCACAGGATTTAGAATCTCTTCCCGGTGAAGCAGATGAGTCAGATGCAGAAGCCTATAATTACTGGGATATTGGACATACTGTGTTTTTTGAAAAAGATTCGCAAAATCGCTGTACTTGTTTTGAAACAGATAGCGATGAAGTTACATTATTTGGCAAAGACATATTTGTAATGTCTGAAGCCCAGATAATTAAACTTATGAACGATAACGGATATAATAGTATTGATGTAGAAGATGAAGAGTGGGGAGAAAGAAGAGTTTCTTTCGATGACGCTGTTGTAGATTTCTACTTCGAAGATGATAATCTGATTAGTATCAGTTGGGGTGTTATGGGTGATGAAAATAATAATTATAAGTGGCCTAAATAAGCTCCATTAAAGATGCTTTATCCGTTTAAATTTAAATCCCAGTTTTTTGAAAAAGTATGGGGTGCAAATAATTTGAAAAACCTTCTCGGTAAAAATTGTGCACATATTGAAAAATGTGGCGAGAGTTGGGAAATATCAGGACTGGAAAATAAATCTTCCGAAATTGAGAATGGCT
This sequence comes from uncultured Bacteroidales bacterium, assembly GCA_964601515.1. Taxonomy (GTDB): domain Bacteria; phylum Bacteroidota; class Bacteroidia; order Bacteroidales; family UBA7960; genus PWND01. The sequence goes on from CAZRNU010000129.1 coordinate 2,052, forward strand.
TTTTATCCGGTAACTGCCTAGATGAAATTATAGAGGTTTATATGGAAGACCTTGTGGGTGAAAAGGTCTTTTCTCAATTTGGAATTAATTTCCCTCTTCTTTTCAAATGGATTGATACTTCAGATTATTTGTCTGTTCAGGTTCATCCGGGCAATGGGAAGAATGTTTCAGGGAAAGCAGAAATGTGGTATGTTATCAATGCTAATCCGGAATCCGAGATAATATTGGGATTTAACCGAATTGTTTCAAAAGAGGATTTCATTTCTCACCTTGAGAATAAGTCTCTAAAGCAAATTCTTAATGTTGTAAAGCCTAAGACCGGTGATGTTTTTTATATTCCTCCCGGAACAATTCATGCAATTGGCGCAGGCATTACTTTACTTGAAATTCAACAATCATCCGATATTACTTACAGGGTTTATGATTGGGATAGACCCGGATTGGATGGGAAGCCAAGGGAGCTAAATGTCGAAGAAGCACTAAAAACAATAGATTTTAATGCTTTAAATCAGGGGAAAATATTTTTTCCTGAGCAGTTAAACGAATCAGTCAATATATTGCAGAATGAATACTTTACTATCAATATGCTTGCGTTTAATAAGGCAATAAAAACTGATTATGTTAAAATTGATTCTTTTGTTGTTCTCTGTTGCGTTGAAGGTAATTACAATATAATAATCGACGGTGTTGAAGAAACAATAGAAAAAGGCAGGTGCATTTTGCTGCCTGCCGATTCAAATGAGGTTGAACTCACAACAAATATTCTAACCAGAATTATTGAAGTGTATTTATAAAAGCGAAGTTATTTGTTCATCCAGAGGCTTTACTTTTGATGCAAAAACGCCTATCAGCTCGCCGTTTTCATCAATAAGGTATTTATGAAAATTCCACTTTGGTTCCTGAGTATTCCAGCCATTTTTGTCTTTGTCTGTAAGCCATTGGTATACAGGATGCATATCACCTCCTTTTACAGTAATCTTTTCAGTCATTAAAAAAGTTACTCCGTAATTTACTTCACAAAAGGTAGCAATATCTTCGTTGCTTCCCGGTTCCTGATTCATGAAATCATTGGCAGGAAATCCAATTACAACCAGATTGTCTTTGTACTTTTTTGAAAGTTCTTCCAACTCAGCATATTGTGGCGTAAAGCCGCACTTTGAAGCAGTATTTACAATTAATACTTTTTTGCCTTTGAAACTTGAAAAATCAATTTCATCGCCAAATAGAGATACTGTTGATAGCTCGTAAAATGATACTTTACTTTGAGCTTGTTCGGGTTTTATTTTTGCACTGCAGCTAAAAAAGCTGAATAACAATGATGTTAGTGCCATAATATAGATTTTTGTATTCATGGTAATATAATTTTTCTAGCTAAACAACCAATATCCAGGAATGTTCAAAAGAATGTAAAACGTCTTTTATTTAACTCTTGTTAGATATTCTACAAATAATTCCAAGCTTGTAGAGGTCGAACAAAAATATACTTGGGTTGGAGCTTTTTAAATTGTATTCAATAGCTTTTCTAAATATTTTGAATAGAAACTTTATAAATCCTGTCAGCTGATATTTACTGATTATTTCGAAGGTTCTTAAAAGCTTGGAAATACAAACAAAATCTTTGTCTTTTTTTGTTATTTGATATATTTTCAGAAGATTCTTTGTGCTTTCAAATGTTTTTTCAAGAATTACTGATGCTTCCTCTAGTCCGATGTGCTCAACAGGATTGTCAATATGAATAATTGGAACATTTTTTTTCTTCATTTCATATCCAAGCAATGTATCTTCATGTCCATATCCGCTTAGAGCTTCGTTAAAGGGATTGTTTTCAAGAACTGTTTTTGCAATAACAAAATTATTAGTCATAAATGACTGGTAAGGATTTCTGCTTCTGGTTTCAGCGTTGAAAGCTTCTCTTTTGTTTCCCCAAACCCAGTGCAGACTTGTTAAATCTTTAGGGTGTTGACGCTGATACGTTCTGCCACCGCATATTAATGAGTTTGTGTCATCAAGCTTTGATATTGCTTTAAAGTAGTTTGAAACAAAGTTTTTATCTAATATTAAAGCATCACAATCCATAAAAAGCAAATATGGAAATGAAGCCTTACTGCATAAATAATTTCTGATTTTGCTCCTGCCAATGTTTTTGTCAAGTTCTTCGTATATAACTCCGGGTAGTTCTTTAATTCTTTGATTAGCTGTCTTAAATTGTTGTTGTGAACAATCGTCAACAACAATCAGCTCATTTATAGTTGAGGAGTTCTTTATTTGAGTATAAAGTTCATTTATTAATGGAAATACTTCAAAATTATATACCGGAATACAAATACTAAGCATATTTTAAACTTATTTGCGTAAAAGTAAATATTAAAATTAATTAACTAGTTTAAATTTCGTACTTTTCAATTGTCAAAACGTATTACATTTGCATTTATTTAATTTTTAAAAAATGAATATTCTAATTGCAGGTGATAATGAAGTTGGTTTGCATTTGGCAAGGCTTTTCTCTATGGAGAACCATGACATTACATTGGTTTGTCCTGATAAAGACCTGCTGAAAGTTATTGAAACCCACTCTGACTTAATGACCATAGTTGGCGATGCAACATCAAGGGAGGTTCTTGTAAATGCTAATGTTAAAAAGGCCGATTTGGTTATTAGTGTTTTAAATGATGGTAGATTAAATTTGTTAACCTGCATAATGTCTAAACAGCTTGGAGCAAAAGTTTGCATTGCTAAAGTTGATAATTCAGAATATCTTGAAGAAGATTGTAAGCAGCTATATATAAGCTTTGGTGTTGATTACATAGTATCTCCTGAAAGAATCGTTTCAAAAGAAATTACTAATCTTCTCAGACATACTGCTGCTGCAGAAATATTCGATTTTTCCGATGAACAATTATTTCTGATGTTGATAAGGCTTGATAAAGATGCATTGGTTGTTGGAAAATCTTTAGATGATATTGTTAAGGAATACGAGAAGCTTGATTATAGAGCTGTTGCTATTCATAGAAAATCTCAAACAATTATTCCAAAGGGCAATGATGTTTTTATGGAGAATGATATGGCATATGTGGTTGCCAAAAAAGAAGGAATTGATCATTTGCTTAAGCTTGGAGGAAAAAAAAGGTTTGATATTAGTAACATAATGATTGTTGGAGGGGGTACTGTTGGAAGTCAAACTGCTTTGGCGTTAGAGAAAAAGTTTAATGTTAAACTTTTTGAAATGAATACAGAAAGGTCTATTGAACTATCAGATATGCTGCAAAATACCTTAATTATAAATGGCGATGCCAGGGATATTAACCTTCTTGAAGACGAAAGAATAGGGTCTATGGACGCTTTTGTCTCTGTTACTAATAGTTCGGAAACAAATATTCTTACATGCTTGCTCGCGCGTCGCTATGGAGTTAAGAAAACAATTGCCTTGGTAGAAAATCTTGATTATGTTGATATATCTCAAAATATTGGAATAGATACAATTATTAATAAAAAAACTGCAATAGCAAGTTATATAGTGAGATTCACCCTGGCATCAAAGGTGCTGTCAACTAAGTGTCTTACAGGTATTGATGCTGAAGTATTTGAGTTTGTTGTAAAACCAAATTCGCCGGTAACCAAAAAGCCGATAAGAAAACTTAATTTCCCTGATAAGGCTATTATTGGGGGCATTATTAGAGATAACGAAGGTTTTATAGCAGTAGGTGATTTCCAAATTCAAGAGTACGACAAAGTAGTTGTATTTGCACTTCCACAAGCATTTAATGAAGTTGATAAGTTTTTCAAAAGCTAATATTATCCAACTATGGATAGCAAAAGAGAAATAAATTTTAAACTTATTGGTAAGTTTCTTGGCATATTGCTGATGATATTGTCTGCACTTATGATTACATCAGTGTTTTGGTCGTTATATTATAATGAACAAGAATCAATTAGGGCAATATTACTTAGTAGCTTAATTACATTTATAGCCGGACTGTCGCTATTTTTAGTTTCTTTCAAACATGATCATCGTAATATTGGTAAAAAAGAAGGATATATTATTGTATCATTTGCATGGATAAGCATTTCGGCATTTGGTGCTCTTCCTTTCTTCTTGTCAGGTGCTATTCCAGACTTTACAGATGCGTATTTTGAAACAATTTCCGGATTCACTACTACCGGAGCAACCATCTTAAATGATATTGAAGCTGTTTCAAAAGGACTATTGTTTTGGAGAAGTATGACACAATGGCTGGGTGGAATGGGTATAATTGTTTTAACTCTTGCAGTATTGCCTATTCTTGGAGTAGGGGGTATGCAGCTTTTTGTTGCTGAGGCTCCTGGAACTACTCCAAGCAGATTGCATCCACGAATTACTGAAACTGCAAAAAGACTTTGGGGAATTTATGTGATTTTTACATTGTTGCAAGTTATTTTACTAATGATTGGTAAAATGAACTTCTTTGATAGTATTAATCATGCTTTTACAACAATGGCAACCGGTGGGTTTAGTACCCAAAACACAAGCATAGCCGGATATTCTCCATATATTCAATATGTTATTATTTTGTTTATGATTATTGCCGGAACAAGCTTCTCCCTGCATTATTTTCTTCTAAAAGGTCAAATTAAGAAAGTAACAGACAATGAGGAATTTAAGTTCTATTTATATTTGATTGGAATAGTTGCACTTGTTTTTACACTTGCCGTGATAGTAATCTATCATACTGATATTGAAAAGGCATTTCGAGATAGTCTTTTTCAAGTAGTATCAATTGTAACTACTACGGGTTTCATTACAGTTGATTATCTGGAATGGAAAAATTTTATGATATTCGGAATATTTATGCTAATGTTTACCGGTGGTTGTATTGGAAGCACCGGCGGTGGTATTAAAATGATTCGATTGTTAGTTATGTTTAAGAACACAAGACTTGAGTTGAAAAGACTTATTCATCCAATGGCAGTAGTTCCTGTGAGAATCAATAAAAAATCAATTCCTTCTGATATAATAAATAACTTTTTAGCTTTTTTGCTTATTTATATGTTATTGATTTTTTCAGGCTCTATGATAATGTCTGTATTTAATATGGATTTTGTTTCAGCCTTAGGCGCAACTGCAGCAACTCTTGGTAATATTGGTCCTGGTTTAGGCAGTGTAGGCCCTGTTGAAACATATTCTCATATACCGGCAATCGGTAAATGGATTCTTAGCTTCTTTATGCTGGTGGGAAGGCTTGAGCTTTTTACTGTTTTATTATTATTGTCTCCTTCATTCTGGAAAAAATAAAAAGCTCGATTGATATAATTGAATATAACCAACCGAGCCAAAATTATATTTTCTGCGTGATTATGCAGATTTAAACCATGCGATAGCATCCTCAGGCGTACCCACCAATTTCAATGGAAGTCCGAATTTGTTGGTTGCCTTTAAAATCAGGTTCAAATAATACTTTTTAAATACGCTGGCATCGGTAACAACCGCTGTCCTTTTTAAGCCCTGAGAAATTGCCCTTTGAATAGCAACTTCCTCAAACCATTTTCTGTCGTTTGGGTTAACAACTCCTTGCTTCCTAATGTCCGCCATAAAATTTTCTACCGGCATCTTACCCATTTGCGACTTCTGATAATCAAGCACGGCGTTGTAAGTTCCTCTGTAATTTTCTGAACTTACTAGGCCTTTCCATGTTACTGTAACCAATTTGTGTTCAGGTCTGTAAGTAGCCTGCACATAATCATTATCTAAGATAATAACTACATCTTCCATAATATCTACGTTTCCCATGTTTATATGTATTTAATGTTAATGCCTTCACATATACGATTGTTTAAAATTAGTAATTAATTTTTGTTAAATCAAGTATTTTTAGATTTTTTCAAATAGTTGATATTCTTACATTATGTGATTTTTATATTTAGTTTAAGCATTTTTTATTTTCGCAGTTTTTTTGTTGTTTTTAGTAGGTATAATTTATTTTGAAAAATTTTTCAACAAAATAGTTGGTTTTGCTCATAACTAAGTGTTTTACCTAGTAATATTGTATGTGCAAGCTAATCGATTCAGAAAATATATATTACTTTTGCACAAATATTTGAGTGAAATTTTTCCAAATGAGGGTAGCAAAAATCATATTAATAAAAATTCTTTTAACAGGCATTTTTGCTGTGTCGGTTTCAAGTGTGTATTCAAATGATGAAAATGAAAACAATATGACAAATTCTTATAATGTTGCTGATTATACTGTTCCTGAAATTCTTCTTAGTCATTACATTCAATATGCATCTGTTACCGGAGTAGAAAAAGAAGCGGGTGAATTTTTAGCTCATGTGTGCAGAGAACTGGGATTACATGTCAGAATTTTTACAGACGAAATAGATAGCTATAATTTTGCCGCTTCATTGTACCCTCTTGATAATCAGAAACCAAACATAATATTTTTAAATCATATTGATGTTGTTCCTGCCGGTGATGTGCATAAATGGACACACCCTCCATTTTCCGGAATTATTGATAATGAAGAAGTTTGGGGAAGGGGTGCTATTGATAATAAAGGTATGGCTGTTACTCAATTGCTGTCTATCGCAAATTTTATTAGTCTGGCTAAAGATGTTGATTTTCCTTTTAATGTTACACTGCTTTCTGTTTCTAATGAGGAAACAGGTGGGCTTTTAGGTGCATCTATTATTGCCGAAAACCACTTGAATGAA
>CAZRNU010000130.1:0-8688 GCA_964601515.1 uncultured Bacteroidales bacterium
ATTACACATTTTTATTGGCTTCTTATGTTGATGTTTATAACAGAAATGCCTTTATAGGTTGTCATGAGATGGTTCATTTGCTTACACACAGAGCACTTGGCAATAATTACACAAGAATGATGAATGAAGGATATGCAGTAGCTCTATCAGGTTCATTTGGAAGAACATATGATGAAGTTGAGGAAAGAGTTGTTGCAAGAACAATATCAGACTGGATGCAATTTCATTACCAAAACAACAACATTCTTACTCCATATCAATTGCTTCACGAACCGGAAAGAGCCGATGATGTTTTTTGCCCGAATGCCGGATTATTTATTTCTTATTTGTGGAAAAATTATGAAGTTGAAAATGTAAATAAATTGTTTAATAAATCTTCAGATGAGATGATGGCATTATTTCCCGGCTTATTTGGAAAAACTTTTTCAGAAGTATCAGTTGAATATCTGCAATTTGTGGAAGAAACATACGATAATGAAAAGTAAATTAATTATCAACCGAATAGACTAAAATATATTTTTCTAAAGTTTGATAGAACAGGTCGTACGTTTTTGTAAACTCCTCAGAATATATCTCTCCCCTAACATCACCATAACCCTTGAATGTAAAAGGAAATATTTTGATATTATCTTTAAACATCAAATTCCTTTTTCCATAAAGCTTATATAATGCTTCTTTTGCTGCCCATATAACGTATAGTTTTTGCAATGCATTTTTTTCTACAGTTGAAGCTACTTCACTTTTACTTAGGAATTTGTGGGCTATATTAAATATTTTGGGATCTATTTCTTCTATATCAATTCCTACAGAACGATTTGGACTAACAATCAATGCAGAAAACTTCCCTGAGTGTGATACAGAAATATGACGAACGCCATTATTTAAGAATGGTTTTCCGTATTCATCATATTCAATTGCGGAAAGCTCTTCAGGTTTTACAAGATATGGAAGAATAAGCCGATAACTAAGCCAATGTCGTTTTCTGGAAATAGTCTTTAAGCTGTCATAAATGCTTTGTTCCTTTTCAGATAGGGATATTTTGTTGTAAAGTTCGTCAACAGTTTCGTTGATTTCCCATACCCCAATAGAAGCATTCTTAACGACCTTTTTATAAAAAAGACCCATATCCCGCTTTTTTGTAAATATTTTATTCCCGTGCTCGATGCAAATTTAAATATATTATATCTAAAAATGAATTTGTTAACAAATTTTGACAGGAAATTCCGTTTTGTTTCTAAATAGTATTTCCAAAAATCAAAATTGCCAATTTATGCCTTTTATGCCTATTTTTTTTAAACATATAAGGCATATAAGACAACATCAGACTAGTGCCGTTCTAAATAATCGGAAGTCAAATCTTACTATAATATTACTATCTTTGCAAAAAATTTTATAAAATTATAATGATGGAAAACATAGTATCAGAAAAACAACTAACATACAAAATTAAAGACATCAATCTTGCAGATTTTGGACGCAAAGAAATAGAAATAGCAGAAAAAGAAATGCCGGGATTGATGGCAGTTAGAGAAAAATACGGCAAGGAAAAACCCCTGAAAAATGTAAGAGTTACAGGGTCTTTACACATGACGGTGCAAACTGCTGTTTTAATAGAAACTTTGGTTGAACTAGGCGCTGACGTTAGATGGGCAAGTTGCAATATTTTTTCAACACAAGACCATGCAGCAGCAGCAATTGCAAAAAGAGGAATTCCTGTATTTGCATGGAAGGGTGAAACTCTTGAAGAATATTGGTGGTGTACAGAACAAGCACTATCATTTCCCGGAGGAAAAGGCCCACAACTAATAGTTGACGACGGAGGCGATGCTACATTACTTATACACATGGGATATAAGGCAGAAAATGACCCTTCATATTTGGATAAAAAACCCTCAAGTTCTGAAGAAGCAATTATTCTGCAACTTCTTAAAAAAACATACAAAGAGGATAATCAGAAATGGCACAATGTTGTTAAAGAGTGGAAAGGTGTTTCTGAAGAAACTACAACCGGCGTTCACAGGTTATACCAAATGATGGAGAGAGGTGAATTATTGGTTCCGGCAATTAATGTTAATGACTCCGTTACAAAATCAAAATTTGACAATCTTTACGGATGTCGTGAATCGCTTGCCGATGGCATTAAGAGAGCAACAGACGTTATGATTGCAGGAAAAGTTGTTGTTGTTTGCGGATATGGTGATGTTGGTAAAGGCTGCGCAAGATCAATGAAAAGCTACGGAGCAAGAGTTATAGTAACTGAAATCGACCCTATTTGCGCACTTCAGGCTGCAATGGAAGGCTTTGAAGTTACAACTATAGAAGATTCACTTGCCGAAGGAAACATTTATGTAACAACTACAGGAAACAAGGATGTTATTACAGTTGAACATATGACAAAAATGAAAGATCAGGCAATTGTTTGCAACATCGGACATTTCGATAATGAAATTCAGGTAGAAAAACTTGAACAAACAAAAGGAATTCAAAAAGTAAATATTAAACCTCAGGTTGATAAATATATAATGCCAAATGGCAATGAAATTTTCATTCTTGCAGAAGGAAGGCTGGTAAACCTAGGATGTGCAACAGGGCATCCATCTTTTGTAATGAGCAACTCATTTACAAACCAAACATTGGCGCAGATTGATCTTTGGAAGAAAAATTATCCGATTGGTGTATATTGCTTATCTAAAGAGCTTGATGAGGAAGTTGCAAGGCTTCACCTTGATAAAATTGGCGTAAAACTAACAAAACTCACTAAAGAACAAGCTGATTATATTGGAGTAAAAGTTGAAGGGCCATATAAACCCGAACATTACAGATACTAATTAGTTACTTGCAGATAATTTCTTTCTGCATCAAAAAAAGTTCTATACTGCTTGAGAGGATGCTTGGATGGCCCGTCGACAACGGAGCCATCCAGCATTAAATATCTCGACCCACAGCATTCGTCAATTGCTAAAGGCGGTTCTTTAACTTCAATTCTGCAATCATATTCATAAGGATGGTGGGGGCAGGCCCTGTCGAATGCCATAAATTCATTCAATGAATATCGAAAAATTACAATACCATTAAACCCGTAATCATTTTTATAAATGAAGCCGTTGATATTTTGCAATTCATAATGAGTATTGATATTTACTAAAAGATCAACATAAACATCAGGCACAGGATGCTTATAGTCGTCCTTACAAGAATTTGATGTAACAACCAACAGAATTGTAAAAGTCAATATTTTTATAAACAATCTCATTTCTTAAGAACGCAAAAACAAAAAAATAATTACAAAAGTACAATAAAATATAATGAACACACTTTAACCCGCTAATACTATTATTATAAGGCACAACATAACATTTAACTTATTATATTTGTGATAATAAATTCACTTGTAAGGCGTTAGAATTTTAGTACAAAATGAACAGGAATGAAGCATTTTAGATATTTCATATTTATAATGGCTATTATGATGGTGCCGGCAAGTTCCTGCACTCCTAAATCTAAGGCTACAGCAGCACAAAAAAAGACAGAAAAAACACAAGAAAAAAGGAGAAAAGAAGCTGAGAAAACGATAAAAGAAGCGCAAAAACAACATTTGAAAGCCCAAACACGTGATGCCAGGAAAAGGATGAAGCAAACAAAACGAAAAAGTGAAGATTGGGGCGGTGTAAAACAGCCTTTCTATAAACGTTGGTGGCGTAGAGTTTTTAAATAATAATTATAAAACTTTTATTTTCATATAATTGATTATATCTTTGATAAAAAATACCGTTAATGGAAGACCTCATATATATAATACTTGCAATTGTTTGGATAGTTGTTGGAATTGTTGGCGCAAACAAAAAGAAGAAAGCGCAAGCGCCACAGCAGGCAAAACCTGTTGAAGCTCAACAAGAACCTGAGTATCAACCTCAACCTCAGCCTGCCAGAGGTTTGGAAGCAATGATTGAAGATATTTTCGAGAAAAACTCTCCAATTGAAGAAACAGAAGCATCTCTAGAAACTCTTAGTGAAAGCTTGGAGGAATATATTGAGCCTGAGGAGTATAAATTTGAGTATCCTGAAACGGTATATCCTGAAAACAAATATGATCAGTTTTCGCAAGGATATAAAATGGATCAAGATTATGAATTTGGCTCACAAGATTTTGAAAGCATTGAAGATATGATTAAAATGCTTGAAAAGGAAGATGAAAGCAGGCCTGAAGTTGTTGACCTTGATTCTTCAGATCAAATGTCAAATTCAGATATTATTGATTCAGATTATTTGTCTGAATTTGTAAACAACCCCAAAAAAGCTATAATATATTCGGAAATTATTAATAGAAGATATTAGATTTTTTTTTAGTTTGTACCATTTTATTGATTATATTTGCATTAGATTTTAAACGATAATAATTTGCTCCGATATGGGTTACACCTAACAATTATCGGAGTGTTTTTTTAAAAAAAATTCTATTACACTGGTTGTCAGTTTGTTAATTTAACTCAGGCTGTCAACTGTTTTTTTTTACCATTTTTTTCTGTTTAATGAAAACGGCATTATGCCTAAATAGAGATTTATAAAGTAATTAAGATTATCATGAACGAAGTTAAGTATTTTACAAAAGATGGCCTGCAAAAGCTTAAGGATGAACTAGAAAAGATGAAGTCTGTAGAAAGGCCTGCTATATCTGTTATGATAGCTGAAGCGAGAGAAAAGGGCGACCTTTCAGAGAATGCTGAATATGACGCTGCCAAAAATGCACAAGCGATGTTAGAATTACGTATCTCAAAACTTGAAGATACTCTTAGCAATGCCAGGGTCATTGATGAAAGTCAGCTAGATAATACTAAAATCTCTATTCTTTCAATAGTTAAATTACGCAATTTGCAAAATAAAGCATTAGTTGCTTATACACTTGTACCGGAAAATGAAGCTGATATTAAAGCAGGGAAGATTTCTGTTAATTCTCCAATTGCAAGGGGGCTTTTAGGTAAAAGTGCCGGTGAAATTGTTGAAATCACTGTGCCTGCCGGTGTTATGAAATTCGAGATAATTGAAATTTCAATGTAATTCTATATTACAATACTATCATATCAACTTATACCATAAAACAATGAGCAGTATTTTTTCAAAAATAGTAAATGGAGAGATTCCCTGCCATAAAGTTGCAGAGAATGAGAAATTCCTTGCATTTCTTGATATAAACCCTTTGGCAAAAGGACACACTCTTGTAATTCCCAAGCAAGAAATAGATTACATTTTCGATATTGATGATGAACTTTATAAGGAATTATTTTTGTTTGCAAAAAAAGTTGCACATTCAATTAGGAAATGTGTTAATTGCAAAAGAGTTGGCGTTGCTGTCGTAGGACTTGAAGTTCCACACACTCATATTCATTTGGTTCCGATAAACAGTGTTTATGATATCGACTTTAGCAAGCCCAAGCTAAAACTTAGCAGCGATGAACTAAAGATGATTGCAGAAAGAATTGCATCAAAGGTGGTTTTGTAATTCAGCCTTTAACTCTGTCAGGATTCTGATTTAAAAAAGCTTTCCATCCTGTATATGATGTTTCGTCAGATTTGACTAATCTTTTATTTTGGAAGTAATGGCATAATGCTACACCCAAAGCATCCGTAATATCTAATAATTCCGGAATCTCTTTAATAGACAGCAACTGCATAACTAATGAGGCAAGTTGCTCTTTTGATGCACTGCCTTTACCTGTAATTGATTGTTTTATTTTTCTTGGAGAATATTCAAAAACGGGAACATCTCTGTATAAAGCCGCGGCAATTGCAACGCCCTGTGCTCTGCCAAGCTTAAGCATCGACTGAACATTCTTGCCAAAAAACGGACTTTCAATAGCAAGCTCATCAGGATGATAAGTATCAATAACCCTCAAAGTAGTTTCAAATATTTTCTTAAGTTTTAATTCATGATTTGTAAGTTTGCTTAACTTTAGCACATCCATCGTAAGGACTTCAACTTTTGAGCCTTTAACACAGATTATCCCAAGGCCCATGTTGTTTGTACCGGGATCTATTCCCAAAATTATCCTTTCGGCGGTCATAAATTGCAATTATTACAATGAAAAAAATGAATTATAAAGGCTTATTGGCAAAAGTAATTAATTTTTCACTTAAATGGATTAATGTGATTATAGCCTCTATTGCCTTTGCGTATATATTTTTTGTAATATTATCAAATCCGAAAGATCAGCTTATATCAGGGTTTTACGCAATTGAGTTTTCTTTTACAACCGTTTTGCTATTGATTACAACTGTTTTTCTGGCCTTTTTAAACTGGCTGCTTGAATCAGAAAAGTGGAGAGTTCTAGTAAATTATTTACAGCCATTCAGCATTTTCAAAGCCTATAAAAGCATTTTGCTGGGCTTAACATTGGCTATGATTACCCCAAAAAGACTAGGAGAATTGTTTGGAAGAGCATTAATTCTTGATGATGGAAATAGAGTTAAAGGATTGCTTCTAAATTCGATAGCAAGTATTGCACAGCTATCTGTTACACTAGTTTTTGGGATATTGTCTTTCCTTTTTGCAATTACGTTTTATAATAATGATGCTGTTATAACCGGCAACAATAAAGTAATAATTATTGCCATATCACTTTTTGTGCTTTCATCTATTTTTTTATTCGCATTGTTTTCTAAGAAAATTATAAAAACATTTTCAATAAGAATCAAGTCTGCAAAATGGGAAAAATATTTTGATGCTTTTTCTCTAATTGATAAAAAAACTATTTTTAAAATTCAACTTTTGAGTGTAAAACGCTATTTAATATTCATAGTACAGTTTTTTGTATTGCTAAAAATTTGGGGAATTGACATAAAACCGGAGTCAGTTTTTGTATTAAACAGCATTATTTTCCTAATAATGACAGTTGTTCCGATTTCAGCATTGTCTGAATCGGGAGTAAAAAGTTCAATTTCATTATTAGTCTTTGCTGCATTTCCAGCATTATCAGGCAATTATTCCGAGGCGTCGCTACTGTTTGCATCACTTTCAATTTGGCTCATTAATTTGGTTATTCCGGCATTAATTGGAGTAATCATTTCATTTTATGATGGATTTAATCTACGTAATTCTGTTAAAAAAGCAATTTCAAATCAGCTTATTAAAAACTAAAGAGACCATAGTATGATTGATGTTTTTTTGTGGATCATTGTTTTCTTTATAATTGGCTTATACTGCATATTAATAACAGTATATTGTATGGGCTGGTTATCGCTGCCAATTTCAAAAACAAAACCATTAAAAAGCAGTCCTTTTATATCTATAATTATTGCTGTAAAAAACGAAGAGGAGAATATTGCAATATTAATTGATAGCTTAACAAAGCAAAAATACCACCACAATAATTTTGAAATAATTTTTGTTAACGACTATTCTACTGATAATACGGAGAATGTAATACACGCTTTTATACATAAATACAATGATTTTCGTATAATGTTGCTAAGTAATGATAGCGGAAATAAAGGGAAAAAACACGCACTCAAAAAAGGCATAGATGCAAGTAAAGGAGAGCTGATTATTACAATTGATGCAGATTGCATTATGAAACCAAATTGGATGGAAAGTATTGCAAGTTTTTATATAGAGCATAAACCGGATATGATTATTGGTCCGGTATGTATCAAAGCTGAAGAGAGCTTATTCTCAAAACTTCAATCATTAGAATTCTTAAGTTTAGTAGGAGTTACAGGTGGTTCGGCAGCAATCAAAAATCCAATTATGGCCAATGGCGCTAATTTGGCATTCAAAAAAATCACTTACGAAGAGCTAGGAGGATATAAAATCGGAATGAAATACAAATCAGGAGATGATATGTTTTTCTTGCAGCAGATAAAGAAGCAAAAAGATAAAAGAGTTATGTTTTTAAAAAACACAGATGCAGTAGTTTTTACTAAAGCAAAAGGATCATTAACAAGCTTCCTGATGCAAAGAATAAGATGGGCAGGAAAATCGGCAGGCTACAAAGATTTTTATACACAAATCACAGCATTAACTGTTTTTCTAACCAACTTAATTATAATCGCCGGTTTATCTTTATATATTGCAGGTTTTAGACTCCTTGGGTACCCTTTATTAATAATATTTGTTGTAAAAATCTTAATTGATTTCCCGATAATTGCCTCTGTATCTAATTTTTACAGAAACAAGAAATTACTTTGGCACTACCCATTAGTCGCTGTGATATATCCATTTTATGTTTTTTCAGTTGTATTTTTTTCAATTTTTATCAAAAACAACTGGAAATAAACCTTTTAACCAATATTTCTAAACTAACCCTTCAACAACAATTAGAAATATTTAAATCCCCGGTATTACCTTTTTACCTTTTGACAAATATTTTTTACGATTTGAAATATTGAAACAAAAGCAGAAATATATTTTTGTTACAAGAATGTCAGAACGTTTAAAGGCACAGGGCTTATATTATGCAATCTAATGTCTGATAAATCAGTCGATTGTGTGAAGTAAGTTTGCCTCAAAAGAATAAAGGTTTCCCAAAACGAATTATTCTCACCAAAAGACCCTGTGCTTTTTTTATTCAAAAAACTTAAGATTTATAAGATTGAAGATTCGTAAGACTGCCGACTGTCGACTGCCGACTGCCGACTTTCGACTTTCGACTTACGACTTCCAACTTACCTATAAGCCTCAAAGCAATACGCGTG
>CAZRNU010000131.1:0-8648 GCA_964601515.1 uncultured Bacteroidales bacterium
GTCGTCGCCAAACTTTATTAAAGCCCTCAATTTTTGAGGGCTTTTTTTGTTTATGTTTGTATATTAATATCAATCATTTTGCAATTATCAAAAGGTGAAAATATAATGCCATCTACTCTGAAAACTATATTCAGAGCATTGAAATATCCTAACTATAGAATTTTTTATTTTGGACAGGGTGTGTCGTTAATTGGAACTTGGGTTCAAAATATTGCTATGGGATGGCTTGTTTATCGATTAACCGGCTCTGCCTTGCTTTTGGGTACTGTGGCATTCGCGCAACAAATTCCTTCAATTGTAATTACGCCTTTTGCTGGAGTTTTGGCAGATAGGTATAGTAGATACAAAATCTTAATTGCATTGCAATTTGCTGCAATGGTTGTGGCTTTTATTCTTGCTGCTGTGGTACTAACAGATAGGGTGTCTGTTCCTTTATTAATCGTTCTTGCATCTGTAAATGGGGTAGTAGTTGCCTTTGATACTCCTTTTAGAAATGCTTTCGTTCCGGATATGATTTCCGGCAGAAAAGATCTGAATAATGCTATTGCATTAAATTCCTCACTATTTAATTTAGCACGTTTTGTCGGACCACCAATTGGAGGGCTTTTAATTGCTGCGTTTGGAGAAGGTTGGTGCTTTTTTATTAATGGTGTTAGTTTTCTTGCTGTAATAATTTCTCTCTTTTCAATGAATATTAGAAGTGTAGAACTTATTAAAAAACAAAAATCAGTGTTTAAGGAATTAAAAGAGGGTATTAACTACGCATTTGGAGATAAACCATTAAGATATCTTCTGCTGTTGGTAGGAATGAGTAGTTTTTTTGGATTGCCCTTTCAGGCTTTATTGCCTGTTTTTGCTGCTGATGTCTTACATGGGAAGTCTGAAATGCTTGGGTTTTTAACCGGGTCTCTAGGTATGGGAGCACTTACAGGGGCGTTTTATCTCGCAGCTCGACAAAAATTTCACACTGTACCCAAAACAACTTACAGGGCAGCATTAATATTTTCTGTTTGCCTGGCAATATTTTCTCTTTCATCTAATTTGGTTTTGTCGTTTTTGATGATGTCTTTTGTCGGCTTTGGAATGATTGTGCTGTTTAATAGTACAAATTCTATAATACAAATAATCAGTGATGAAGATAAGAGGGGTAGAGTTATTGCATTATATAGTCTTTCTTATATGGGTATAACGCCTTTAGGTAGTTTATTGGTCGGATTATTATCAGAATACATAGGTGTTCCTTACACAGTTTTTTCATTTGCAGTTATTTGCACTGCCGGAGCATTTCTCTTTGGTAAAAATTTACTTATAATTTTTCTCTGAGTTGTTAGGAAAACAAAATATTAGATTTTTGGTTTATTTATTTTTTATAAAAAAAAACTTACAAGTTTTTCTTCCATCTCGTCAACAGATTCGCAAAATTCAAATAAGTTTAGGTCACTTTCACTTATTGTGTAATTCTTAACAAGATTATCTATGTTAATAATCTGATTCCAATATTTTCTGTCATATATTAAGATTTTCATTGGTTTTTTAATTTTTCCTGTCTGTACTAATGTTAATATCTCCATTAATTCGTCAAGGGTGCCAAATCCGCCAGGGAATATAACCATGGCCTTTGCCAGATATGCAAACCAAAATTTTCTCATAAAGAAGTAATGAAACTCAAAATTTAATTCATCATCTATATAAGGATTCGCAAACTGTTCGTATGGTAAGCTGATATTCAATCCAATACTTTTACCTCCTGCCAATTTTGCTCCTTTATTAGCAGCCTCCATTATCCCGGGCCCTCCACCTGAGCATATAAGGAGTCTGTTATTTGTCCCGTATTTATTTATGCTCCATTTTGTAAGTCTTTTTGCAAGTTCAACTGCATCTTCATAATATCGAGAATTTTCAAGCTCCTTTTCGCATTTATTTAGTTCTTTGGCATCCGGCTCTTTTTGATTTCTTAGTAATTCAAGGTTTTTTCTAGCAATGTCTTCCGGTAGAATTCTTGCAGAGCCAAAAAAGACAATGGTGTCTTTAATCTTGTTGCGTGAAAATCTTGCTTTTGGTTCGATAAATTCGGATAATATCCTTAGTTCTCTAGCATCGGGCGACATTAAAAAATCTAAATTCTTATATGCTTTTGATGGATTCTCTTTACTCATACTATGTGATTTTTTTGAGTGCAATATATGCATTATTCCAAAAAACATCTTAACCTTATTTGTTAATTATTTTTTAAAAATAAAAATGTGTTTCTTATTGTAAAAAACTAATTTTGCCCGAAAAGATATTAGTAATCAAAATCTTAATAGGTGAGAATTTTAGTATTAGGAAATGGGGGAAGAGAACATGCAATTGCATGGAAATTGTCTCAAAGCCATATTTGTGAAAAAATATTTATTGCTCCGGGTAATGCCGGAACTGCTACAGTTGGAGAAAATGTTGATATAAATATTCTTGATTTCCAACAAGTAGGAAGTTTTTGCGTAAACAACAAGATTGATATGGTTTTTGTTGGACCAGAAGAACCTTTAGTTAAAGGGATTGCTGATTATTTTTATTCTGATGAAAGATTAAATAAACTTCTATTTATTGGCCCTTCTGCAAAAGGTGCTATGCTTGAAGGAAGTAAAGATTTTGCCAAGCAATTTATGCTACGAAATAATATTCCTACTGCTGCATATAAGTCTTTCTCCAAAGGTGAATATGAAGAAGCAGTAAAGTTTTTAAATCACTTAAAACCTCCGTATGTTTTAAAAGCTGATGGTTTAGCCGCAGGAAAGGGCGTAGTTATTTGTCAGTCGTTGGAAGAGGCTAAGCAAAACTTGTTTGAAATGCTTGAATTAGGAAAATTCGGGCAAGCTTCTTCAACTGTTGTTATTGAAGAATTTCTAGATGGAATCGAAGTTTCAGTTTTTGTTCTTACCGATGGTGAAAATTATAAAATACTGCCATCTGCAAAGGATTATAAAAGAATAGGAGAAAATGACACCGGACCTAATACAGGAGGTATGGGTGCTGTTTCGCCTGTCCCCTTTGTAGATCAATCCTTTATGAATAAAGTTGAAGAGAGAATTATTAAACCTACAGTGCTTGGGTTGAAATCCGAAAGTATTAAATATTGTGGGTTTATATTCATTGGTCTTATGAATGTTAAAGGAGATCCTTATGTTATTGAATATAATGTTAGACTTGGAGATCCTGAAACAGAAGTTGTATTGCCAAGAATTATGTCAGATTTTGCTTCACTTCTAAAGTCCGCGGCGCTTAGTAAATTAGATGAAGAGTCTTTGATAATTTGCCAGGAGTTTGCAGTTACTGTAATGCTGGTTTCCGGCGGTTACCCGGGTAATTATAATAAGAGTATCCCAATTTATAATATTGAAAAAGTAACAGGCAGCAATCTTTTTTATGCAGGCATTAAACAGAAAGATGGGAATTTGGAAACAAACGGCGGACGTGTTTTAGCAATTACAACAGTAGACAACTCTTTAACCAATGCACTTAAGAGAAGTTTTGCAAATGCTGAAATAATCGATTATGAAGGAAAGTATTATAGAAAAGATATAGGCAAAGACCTCCAATAGTGTTTTATGATAGTGAGAAAATTTATTTCAGAAAATCATCTAATACCAGCATATCTAGTGTTATGGGCCTTTTTGATTTGGTCTGACGGGTTTTTGTTTTACAAATACTCTGAGTTTCAGGTTGTTGAAAATCCTCCGCCTTTTTATAATTTGATTAATTTGATTTTTTCCGGTACTTATTTTATTAATGTTCTCGTAGCCTTTATTATTGTCATTGTTCAGGCTTTTATGTTAAATAATTTATTTACCTCTAAGGGTTTGTTGGAAAGAAATTCTTTTTTGCCGGCACTTTTCTACATAACTTTCATGGGGTATTCATCTCAGATGTTTGGAATAACTCCGGCGCTATTTGCAAACTTCTTTATAATTATTGCCCTTGATAAAATATTTGATGTATACAATGAAGAAGAAGTGTTTTTGGAGGTTTTTAATTCAGGCTTGTTGTTAGGAATAGCTACACTTTTTTATATTCCTGTATTCGTATTTTATATTTTTCTAGTAATAGCACTGGCTGTTTATTTCCTTATAAGTCTTAGAGGGGTTTTAGCATCATTGTTAGGGTTCATTACTCCAGCAATTTTTACTTGGGTTTATTATTATCTTACTGATAATCTTGAATATAATGTGAATTTAATCTTTTCTGAGTTTTCTGTTTTTGATGTGTTTTCTGTAGAATTTTCAACCTTTCATTATATATTTTGGATGTTTGTTTTGTTTTTCGGCATAATTGCATTTATTAAAGTATTTGTAAATTATGTTTCTGGAAAACCGGTAAGAATCAGAAAAAGATTCTCTGTATTGTTGTATTTTATTTTTGTTACAGTGATATCATATTTATTTATCCAGGACTTTTTTATAGAACATTTTGCTATTTTAGTGATTGCGATAAGTCCTGTTTTTGCTGTGTTCTTGCAAGAAATTAAAAGAAAATTCTGGAAAGAAGCTATTTTTACTATTTTGATATTGATCATTTTGCTTGGCAAGTTAATGCATCTGGGATATATCAATTTTTTATAAATTTGTCGATACCGTGATTGCTAAAATCACGAAAATAAATAACTAAATATAAAAATATAACAATATGAAATTTGGTGTGGTTGTTTTCCCAGGCAGTAATTGTGATCATGACATAATTTATGTTCTGAAAAAAAATTTAAAACAAGAAGTGGTTGTGCTTTGGCACAAGGATACTGATATTCAAGATTGTGATTTTATTTTTCTGCCAGGAGGTTTTTCTTATGGTGATTATCTTAGATCGGGTGCAATCGCAAGGTTCTCTCCTATTATGGAGAAAGTTATCGATTATGCCAATAAAGGAGGATATCTTATGGGAATTTGTAATGGGTTTCAAATTCTTTGCGAAGCTCATTTGTTGCCCGGAGCTTTGTTACATAACAACAACCACCGATTTATATGTAAGAATTCAAACATTGTTGCGCAAACTAAAAATACATTGGTCACAGGTTTATGTGAAACAGACAAAGCTTATAAAATACCAATTGCTCATGGAGAAGGGCGATATTTTGCTGATGAACAAACTTTGAAAAAACTTAATGACAATGATCAGATTTTGTTTAGATATTGCAATGACATTGGTGAAGTTACTGTTGACTCTAATCCAAATGGTTCTTTGGAAAATATTGCCGGTATTTGTAACGAAAAACGTAATGTATTTGGAATGATGCCTCATCCTGAAAGAGCTGCAGATAATGAGTTGTATAATACTGATGGTCTGGTCATTTTTGAATCTATTTTGAAACAGTTTGTAACTGTATAATTTTCTCTATTATTCTTTTAGTTTTACTTGTTTTGTTAAAAGTGGAAAGAAAAAAAATATTGTTTCTGGTTGCTCATAGGTTGGGCAGATCTCCGGGCCAAAGATTCCGCTTTGAACAATATCTTAATTATCTGCATGAGAATGGGTTTGATTATCATATATCATACCTTATCGATGAGAAAGATGACAAAGATTTTTATGCTAAAGGTAAATATTTTGCAAAGGCAAGAATACTCTGGAAAAGCCTCAGGAAAAGACTAAAAGATATTAAAACTGCCGCCGATTACGATATTGTTTTCATGTATAGGGATGCTCATATGCTTGGCTCAACTTACTTTGAAAGAAAGTTGAATAAAAAGCCTTGTAAATTAGTGCTTGATTTTGATGATAGTATTTGGCTTAATGATGTTTCTCAAGGAAATCGGAAACTGGCATTTCTTAAAAAACCATCAAAGGTAAATAGGATAATCAGTCTATGTGACCTTATTATAACCGGAAATAAATATTTGGCACATCATGCCAAAAAATTTAATGCAAATGTTGTTGTTGTTCCAACTACAATAGATACTGATTATTATAAGCCAACCGATAAGCCAATAAGTGAAAAAATTTGCATTGGTTGGACAGGTTCATCTACTACGCTAAAACATCTTGCAATATCAGAGCCCTGGTTGAAGCTCCTTAAAGATAAATATGGAGAGAAACTTATTTTTAAAGTTATTTCTGATGTGCCTTTTAAATCTGATCTGAAAGATCTTGTAAATGTAAAATGGGAAAGGGGTTCAGAAGTTTATGATCTCGCAGATATTGATATTGGGATAATGCCTTTGCCTAATGATGCATGGTCTAAAGGGAAATGTGGGTTTAAAGGGTTGCAATATATGGCATTAAGTATTCCCGCTGTAATGTCGCCGGTTGGTGTAAATACTGAAATTGTTGCCGATGGTGTTAATGGTTTTTTGGCTGATTCTGAAAAGGATTGGATAGACAAGCTTAGTAAACTTATAGAGTCGAAGGAATTACGTGCAAAGCTTGGGGAAGCCGGTAGGGAGACTGTTGTTGGCAGATATTCGTTCAATTCTCAGAAAGAATACTATCTCTCGCTTTTTAAAAACTTAATAAATTTGGATAATAATCACAATGAGCTTGCTTAAGCCAGTATTCGAATCAAAGGTTTCACTGCAAGCCGGTTGTGATGAAGCAGGAAGAGGTTGTTTAGCCGGCCCTGTTTTTGCCGCTGCGGTTATACTGCCAAAAAAAATCCCTTACGAAATTTCAGAAATCCTCAATGATTCAAAAAAGTTGAGTAAAAAAAATAGAGATCTTCTAAGAGGACTGATTGAGAAGCATGCAATATCATTTTCAGTAAAAATGATTGACAACAAAGTAATTGATGAAATAAACATTCTACAATCATCTTTTCGTGCTATGCATATGGCTATCAATAATTTGTCTGTTATGCCTAAACTGTTACTGATTGATGGGCCTTATTTTTTGCCATATAACGGGATACCTCATAAATGTATTATTAAGGGCGATAGCAAGTATATGCCCATAGCTGCAGCTTCCATTTTAGCTAAAACATGGCGAGATGAATATATGGAAAGAATTCATGTTCAATACCCACAGTATTGTTGGGATAGCAATAAGGGTTATGCTTCTGCCAAACATTGCGAAGCGATTGCTAAATTTGGTCTTTCTACTTATCATAGAAAATCTTTTCATTTAAAAAGACAGCTAAAATTTGAATTCTGAATTCAGGTTGTAGGTTAAGCAACCTACGTTCATGCAAAAGATTGGCATGATTTCATTGATTTTATTAGTACTTTTGCAGCATTAACTTTTTGCAAGAACATAGAGCCAACAAAGATTATCTTAAACAAATTCTGAAAATATATTATGCTGAATTATTCAAATATTATTGCTGTCGAGATTGGTATTAAACAAAATCAGGTAGAAAAAACTATTGAGCTTTTAAATTCAGGCGCAACAATTCCTTTTATATCAAGATATAGAAAAGAACTTACAGGATCTCTTGATGAAGTCCAAATAACAACTATACGCGACAGATATAAACAACTAACAGAGCTTGATAAAAGGAGAGAAGCAATTCTCACCTCAATTGAAGAACAAGGATTTATGACTCCGGATCTTGAAAGGTCTATTAAGGCCGCATTAAATATGTCAGAGCTGGAAGATTTGTATTTACCTTATAAGCCCAAGAAAAAAACTAGAGCTACAGTTGCTATCTCAAGAGGCTTAGAACCTTTGGCAAAAATTATTTTTCTTCAGCAAAATATCGATGTTGAAGAAAAAGCACTTGCGTTTATTAATGATGATAAAGAAGTTTCTTCTGTTGATGATG
Organism: uncultured Bacteroidales bacterium; assembly: GCA_964601515.1. Taxonomy (GTDB): domain Bacteria; phylum Bacteroidota; class Bacteroidia; order Bacteroidales; family UBA7960; genus PWND01. The sequence goes on from CAZRNU010000131.1 coordinate 7,724, forward strand.
CACTTGCCGGAGCAAGAGATATAATTGCAGAGTGGATTAATGAAAATGCCAAAGCCAGAGCAGCAATTAGAAAGTTGTTCGAACGAGATGCATTTATTAATAGTAAACTAGTGAAGGGCAAGAATGAAGATGGTAAAAAATATGAGAATTATTTTGAATACTCTGAAGAAGTTAAGAGAGTCCCGTCTCATAGGATTCTTGCAATGTTTAGAGGCGAAAATGAGGGATTTCTGAGAATATCTATTAGTCCTGATGAAGAAAAAGCCCATGAGATATTGGATAGATTGTTTATTAATGCCAATAATGAAGCTGCCGATCAAGTAGAAACGGCTATGAAGGATAGTTACAAAAGGCTTATGGCCCCTTCAATTGAAACAGAAATAAGGTCTATTCTTAAGGAAAGAGCAGATAAGGAAGCTATTAGGGTGTTTGCTGATAACTTGAGGCAATTATTACTGGCTTCTCCTTTAGGCCAAAAAAATATTCTCGCTATTGATCCCGGCTTTAGGACAGGATGTAAATTAGTTTGTCTTGATAAGCAAGGTAAACTTCTTCATAATGAAACGATTTATCCTCATCCTCCGCAAAATGAATGGAAGCAATCTGCTGCAAAAATTCACTCTCTAGTTAATGCATACAAAATTGAAGCAATAGCAATAGGAAATGGTACTGCAGGTAGGGAAACAGAAAGTTTAATTAGAAGTATAAGATTTGACAAAGAAATAATTGCTGTCATGGTTAATGAAAGTGGGGCGTCTGTTTATTCTGCTTCACCCGTAGCAAGAGAAGAATTCCCTGATTATGATGTTACCGTCAGGGGTGCTGTTAGTATTGGCCGTCGTCTTGCAGATCCTTTGGCAGAGCTTGTAAAGATCGACCCAAAGTCAATCGGTGTTGAACAATATAAAAACGATATTAATAAAAA
>CAZRNU010000132.1:0-8386 GCA_964601515.1 uncultured Bacteroidales bacterium
AGCGAGATATCCGTTCGTCCCACCTCGTCATATCGAGCGTCAGCGAGATATCCGGTGGATTGAAAAGATTGTGCAGATTGAAAAGATTGTTGTCTCAGGACACAGGACTTGGGACTCAGGACTAAATTGATTGAAAATCTTTCCGCGTAGCGGATAAGGTCATTTAGAAAAGATTGATCCCCGACCAAAATACCCTGTAGGGGTTATGGGTTTTTTCAATTCATAAACGAATTTTACCACGGAGGCACGGAGAAAACGGAGGTTTTTTCTTGTAGGCATTTGCTTATTTAATTTTATAACCAATTTTTTTTCTCTCCTTTTGAATAGATTCCATTTTGTCTTTGTCAAGTAAATACTTTATTGCATCATATACATCATTGAATTTTCCTTCAATTTCTTTAAGTTTCTCACTGAGTTCTTTGTAAGTTAACGCATATTGTCGCATAAAAACAAAGGCTCGTATTATAGAAATATTTACACTGATAGCTTTGTCCGAGTTTAAAACAGAGCTTAGCATAGATACCCCTTGTTCTGTAAAAGCATATGGTAAATATCTAGTACCCCCTCTTTTATTTGAGGTGCTAAAATTGCACCTCAAACTGTTGAACTCATTTTTTGTGAGAATAAACATAAAATCGCTTGGGAATCTATTTATGTTGCTTCTTACAGCTCTTTTAAGGTATTTGTTTTCTGTTTCATATAATTCAGATAGATCAAAATCTAACATTACTTTTTGTCCTCTGATTTCATAAATTTTGCTTTGTATTATTTGTAGTTCCATTTTTTCAAACTTAAAATTTATTTTATGCAGTGAATATCATGAGATGTGAAAAAAGCATTTATATATTCAATGATTGTTAATTAAATCAAACTTGATTAAGCTCATTAAATATTAAATCAGTCGCAAAAATATATTAAATAGAATAAATAACAATCATTATTAAATTATATTTTTGATTTGTTCAATTCATTAACGAATTTCACCACGGAGGCACGGAGAAAATGGAGGTTTACAAAGATTGAACAAAGATTGAAAAGATTGCGTGTCACTGTCTCAGGACTCAGGACTTGGGACTCAGGACTACATTGATTGAAAATCTTTCCGCGTAGCGGATAAGGTCCTGTAGCAAAGATTGATCCCCGACCAAAATACCCTGTAGGGGTTATGGGTTTGTGCAATTCATAAACGAATTTTACTACGGAGGCACGGAGAAAACAGAGGTTCACGAATCGTGTTTGTTTTAATTATTACCATTTAAACAATTTATTTTTTATCTTGCATGCCATTATTAGAGATAAAAATAGTATCATTGCTTATTCGTTTTTTTGTCCCAAAGAGAATAGTTAATCGCTAAAAACTGATTTTATGAACTACAGATTTTTATACATTTTGTTGGTTTTATTTGCTAACAATTTGGTGATAGGGCAAAGTTTATTAGAAAGTCGCCAAACCAGTTATTATACATATGTATATAAGATTACTGACAAAGAAGCCAGGAAGGTTTATAAAAATGATCATTTCGTAATCGATGATTCATATTTTCATACTGTTGTAGATTCATTCCCAACGGGTTCGGAGTATAATGGCAGGCTACAACCTGGACATTACATACAGGCTTATGCTGAAGGAAATTCTTTAAACGTAAAAATTGCTTATATCCCCGATTTTGATGTTAAAATCCTCAACAACAACACCGACCTATGCATACAAGTGTTTGATCTGAAGGGAAATCTGATTACTGATGCAAATGTTAAAATAGGAAATAAAAGAATTAGGTTCGACAAAAAATCAGGCACATACCGCTTGGCAAAATCTAACAGACAAGGATTGCTGCAAGTAAAGTATAATGGGCAAACGGGGTACTATTTGATAAATAGGCAATTAAACAGTTCGTGTTATAACAGAAATATAGCACCTATATTATATTCATTCCCGGTTAGAATAGTTTGGAGACCGGTTGTATATTTTGTTAGACTTCCATTCGATGGAGTTATCTCTATTGTAAAGGGTACTCCATATGGAACTATATACAGAACAAAATGGTATTTGCAAAGAAAGTATAATCAAATAAAACATTTCGACTATTTTTATTTTTTTGATGATTATATTGATAGATTTTATGACTATGCTGAGAGAAAAAATCTATTTGGGATAAATGATGATTACTACAAGGGTTATATTGTATTCAACAAGCCCAAGTATAAACCAGGAGAGACAGTAAAACTAAAAGCTTTTATAATTAATCGAAAGGGTAGACCATTAAATGATGAACTGATTCTCGAAATACAAGCTGACAGAAAGTGGAAAGAGCTTGCTAGGATTTATCCATACACTAAAGGCGGGTATGAATACGAATTTGTATTGCACGATTCTCTAAATCTTAAATCGGATAAAAAATATCAGATTAGATTCAGCAAACATGGGTTAGGAATTTTTAGTGATTATATTTATTATGAAGATTATGAGTTGTCAAAACTTGAACTTAATATTAAACCGGATAAAGTCAATCATTATAAAGGACAGGAAAATAAAATGTTAATCACAGGCAAAGATGTAAACGGATTGAACATTCTTGATGGAAGGCTTGAATGTTTTGTTTATGTCAATAAAGTTAATGACCTGTTTGATGAAAGAGTTTTTATTCCTGATACTCTGTTGTTTGCTGAAATGCTTTTGGATCCAACTAAAGAGACAGAATTAATTATTTCTGATTCAATATTTCCCAATGCTAATTTGGATTATACTGTATTAATTACTCTTCTTACATCTGATAATGAAAAGATTGTTGAGGAAAAACGAATAACATATTATCATTCCAAAGAAGAAATAGAACTAACCCTTTTAAATGATTCTATCAGCATAAATTATCTAAAAAACGGACTTAGAGCAGAAAAGGAGGTGTCTGTTTTTGCTTATGATAATTTTAAGAATGAAATTTTTGTTGGAGACTTTACAACTCCTACATCAGTTTTATATAATTCTTTTTATGTAGAGTATGTTGTTAAGAGTGATAGTGTTGTTTCAGGACTAAATATAGCAAATCAGAGCTCTTTGTTAAAAGTTAATGCAGAGAGAACATTCAATAGATTAAATATAAACGTTGATAATCCTAGAAATATTGAATTTACCTATAATGTGTTTAAACGTAATAAAGAAATACATAGAGGGTATGGCAGTAAGCTTGAACTATCTGATAAAGCATCAATTAAACATGACTATTTTTTATCTATTAGATATATATGGGGAGGAAAAGTTAAGGAGGAAAATTACAGAGTAAGGTATAACGATAAAAAGCTTAATATCAGGATTAATGAACCCGGACTTATTTTCCCGGGTCAGAATGCGAAAATAGATGTATTGGTTACTGACCATAAGGGCAACCCTGTTGAGGATGTTGACCTAACCGCTTATTCCATAACATCTAAGTTTGATTACAATCCTCCTACAGTTCCTAACTTAAATAAAGAAAGAAAGAATCGAGTTGTATTTAACAATTTTAACTTTGGGAATAATCTTTCAAGTAAAATAGAAGCGTTAAAGCTTGATTATGAAAAATGGAATGACTTATTAGGATTAGATTCAATTGAATACTTTAAATTTATTTTTCCTTCAGATGGTTTATATGTAAATAGCACTCCATCATTCGATAGCATTACTCAGTTTTCTCCTTATGTATTTATTAATGGTGAAATTGAGCCTATACAAGTTATTTATGTCGATAATGTTCCGGTTTACTTCAGTTGGTCAACAAATATTCAACCATACTCGTTCAGGATTTTTCCAGGATATAGAAAAATTAAACTACGTACTTCCAAACATATAATTACAATAGACCATATTTATTTTAAGAAAGGAGAGAAAACAATAATTAGCGTAGATGCTGAAAAGCCAAGTAATAGATTTGACATTCAAAAAGCTAAGCCGGTATTATCAAAATCTGAGAGAAATATACTTGGGAGATATGTATTTCCATATAAGTACAATTTTGGCGATAGATATGCATATTTGAAAACAGGTAATAATTTATTCTTCCTTGAACCTGAATTTAAAACATGGCGCACAAATCAAGAAATTCAATTTAGCGGTCCTGTTAGTGGATTTGTTGAGTTAGTTTCTATAGGAGACTATTCCCACAACTTTAGTCATGAACCTTATTATACTTACGAATTTGGAAGAAATTTCTTAAAATTGATAAGTGCAGACAGAAAAAAATATCCTATGCATTTTAATTATAGTAAACTTGTTTCAAATATTAATGAATATGTTCTTACAGAAGAAAAAATTTATGAGTTATGGAGAAAGAGTCTTGAATCTAAAAGATATACAAGCACAAGAATTACTTATCCCCAAAAAACTGATAAAGGATATGGTTCATTGCATTTTGACGTAGCTGAGTATTCTGATTCAGCTCACAATTACCCTGTTAATTCAATTCTTTTAAGCTATGATGATCATAAGTTTATTAGGGTTTATCCGGGCAATTATCGAGTTATGCATCAATTAAATGAAGGTAAATATGTTTTGGTTTTGGTCTTTAGCAACTCAAAATACTTTATAATTGAGGATATTCTTATCAGAAAAAATGGGAAAAGTTTTATCAAGCATCACAATCCTGAACTTGTTAATCATGAAAGATTTGTCAGTAGAATAAATGAAATACTTGATAAATTAATTATTGACGATTACCTTAGAAGATACCCGGAAGGTGCATTATCATCAATCCAAAATATATATAGACAAGAATTTTCATATTACGGCCCTGGTGGGACTGTTAGCGGATATGTATTTGATGAAGCTGATGGAACTGCTATCCCGGGTGCAACAATTGTCATAAAAGGTACAACATTTGGAACTATTACTGATATTAATGGTTTCTATTCTTTGAATATTCCAGTGGGTAATAATATTCTAATATTTTCATTCGTAGGCTATAAAACAGAAGAAGTTGATATCGGATACCGAAATAGAATTGATGTAAACATGTCTTCGGATATAGTTGGCTTAGAGGAAATCGTCGTTGTTGGTTATGGATCTCAAGCAAGACATGCATTGTCAGGAGTTGTTTCAGTGGTATCACACGATTACGATCATGTTTTTTCGGGGGCGCCAGGGGTTTCAGCTCAAGAGGCATTTTCTGGAATTAGAATCAGAGGAGCCTCATCAATTGATTCGGAGAACCCACCACTTATTATTGTTGATGGCATTGTTTATGCCGGCAATTTTGAAGCATTGGATCCTTCGTTTATAAATAGTATTACAATTCTTAAATCTGCAGAAGCTACTGCCTTGTATGGCAGCAGAGCAGCGGGAGGTGCTATTATCATAATCTCAGGTGGTGGGGAGTTTTTGGATGCCTCTATTCAATCTTCTACTGATGTGGAGCTCGATGAAATGTTCCTTGAGGCAGCCACAGGTGCAAAATCTATAAGAGACAATTTCTCGGATTATGCATTCTGGCAGCCTAAACTAACAACAAACAAGGATGGTCTTGCAAGTTTTGAGGTTACTTTCCCTGACGATATTACAAGTTGGCAAACGCATTACCTTGCAATGAACGGCAAAAAACAATCGGGCAGTTATTCAGGGAGGATAAGATCTTACAAACCTCTTATGGCGCAACTTTCATTGCCAAGATTTTTAATTCAGTCAGATACCGCATTTGCCATTGGTAAGGTTGTAAATTATATGTCTGATTCAATCTCTGTTAAAACTAATTTTAGTATAGATGGCGAAAAAATAATCGATGTAAGTCGTTATTGCCATACATCGATTATTGATTCACTCATGATTACCGGTATCAATGATTCTTTGGAATTAAAATATTTAATTGAAGCGGCAAATGGCTATATTGACGGAGAGATTAGAAATATTGAAATATATCCTTTAGGCTTGGAAGAAACCACCGGAGAGTTTTTCATCCTAAGTAAAGATACAGTTGTAGAAATGAGTTTTGCCGAAAATATTGGCAACGCAAAAATCTATGCAAAAGCAGATGTGCTGAAATTACTGGATGTGGAATTAACAAAGCTTGTAAACTACAGGCATATGTGCAATGAGCAAGTTGCATCAAGACTTAAAGCATTATTGATGCAGAAAAAAATAAAGAAACATAAAGATGAGAAGTTCGAGTTGGACAGTGAGGTTGATAAAGCTATAGAGAGATTGCTTCGTACAATTAATGATGATAATCTTTGGGGTTGGTGGAAAGATTCGAATACAAGTTATTGGATTAGCTTGCATGTTATTGAAGCTCTTGTAGATGCTGAAAAAGAAGGGTATAAGGTTAGATTGGATAAAGAAATACTCGCAGAGAATTTGATGTGGCTATTTAAAAGGGAGAATTATGTTTATACTAAACTCAGAATATTATACACTATTAGAAAACTTGACCCAAAGGCAAATACTTACAATTTTGCAAAGGAACTGAAAGATAATTATGAGCTAAGTTTTAATCATATGTTACAAACAATGGAATTAATGCAGCAAAATGATAAAACACTTAATATTGATACTATCTTCAAGTATCAAAAGTCAACTATTTTTGGAAATGTGTTTTTCGCTGACAGGGGATCTGAATTTAACCTGTTAGATAATGAAATTCAAAACACATTGATAGTTTATCGGTTGTTAAAAAATTCTGATTCAGACTATGAGGAGTTATTGTCGAAAATCAGGAATTTTTTCTTTGAAACAAGAAGGTCGGGTAGTTGGCGAAATACTTATGAGTCTGCTCTTATTGTTGAAACCATTTTGCCTGATTTAATAAAATCAGGTCCGGTGGAAAAACCAAAGCTGGTATTTAAAGGAGATATTAATATGACAGTTGAAGAATTTCCATTTGAAATAGAGGTAAAGCCTGCTTCAAAATTAATTATCGAAAAAACAGGAACTTACCCTGTGTATTTTACCGGATATCAATATTACTGGAATCCTGAACCCGAAGTAAAATCAAACGATTTTGAGATTATAACTTATTTCTCCGAAACAACTGATGGCAAATTAACCGCAGGGAAGCACGTTAAACTTGTTGCTAAAGTTAAAGTTAAGAAGGATGCAGAGTATGTTATGATAAGCATTCCAATACCTGCAGGCTGTTCTTATGGTGAAAAACCAAACAGGTTTAGATTTGAAGCTCACAGGGAATATTTCAGGCATGAAACAGTGATATATAGTGAAAAACTAAGAGCCGGTGAATATACTTTTGAAATTGACCTTATGCCAAGATATACCGGAAACTATGTTCTAAATCCTGCAAAGGTTGAACTAATGTATTTTCCTTTGTTTAACGCAAACAACGAACTAAAAAGGATAGAAATTAAGTAGAAAAAGAGATGTACGATTTGGGATGTATGATGTACGATTTTCGATTTGCGAGCGCTTCAATTGCAAAAGCTGAATTTGCTACTTATGCATTTATTGTAATGATTTTTTTATTTATTGTCATATCCATAATAATTCCTTCAGCTTATGCGCGAGTCCCTATAAATGGTGGTTTTGTTATTCCATTATACAGGAGAAAAATAAAAAAAGAATACTTGCCGCACTTGGTTCATAATTTCCCTTTTTACAATGCTCTTAATGATGTTCAACAGAAAGTGTTTGAGAAAAGAGTTCAGAGGTTTATTGATATGAAGCTTTTTATTCCAAGAGGCGGGCTAAAAGAAGTCACTTCTGAAATGAGAGTTCTGATTGCCGGAAGTGCTGTTCAGCTCACTACGGGGCTTTCCGATATTTTTTTCCGACATTTTACGAAAATATTAGTATATCCCGACGATTATTATTCGCGCATTACTCATAGATATCATAAAGGTGAAGTAAATCTGAGAGGATTAATTGTTCTGTCGTGGAAAAGTCTGAAAGAAGGTTTTGTTGATAAACATGATGGGCACCACCTTGGATTTCATGAAATGGCACATGCTCTCAGAATTATTAATCTCATTACCAATGATGAGAAAGGGATGTATAATAAAAAAATAATGAGAGTGTTTGAAAAAGTTGCTATACGAGAAATGGAAAGGATAAGAAAGGATGGAGAAAAGTCATTTTTCAGGCAAAGCGGTGCAATAAATATAGATGAGTTTTTTGCAATTTCGGTAGAGTGCTTTTTCGAGTGCCCCAGAGAACTAAGAGATTATAGCAATGCATTGTACTTAGTATTAAGTAAGTTGTTAAGAATAGATCCAATAGCGGTATATAACAGAGCCGGGGTGGGAGGGTGATTGTATGGATTGTGTAGATTGTAAAGATTGTATGGATTGAAAGGATTGAACACCTCGTCATATCGAGCGTCAGCGAGATATCCGTTCGTCCCAACTAGTCATGTCGAGCGTTAGCGAGATATCCGTTCGTCCCACCTCGTCATATCGAGCGTCAGCGAGATATCCG
>CAZRNU010000133.1:0-8164 GCA_964601515.1 uncultured Bacteroidales bacterium
GTGGCCGATGGTCACCATCGTACTGCTGCAGCTGCTTTGGTTGGGAACGAAAAAAAGAAAAACAATCCTAACCATACCGGTAATGAAGAATATAACTTCTTTATGGCCGTTGTTTTTCCTGATAATCAGCTTACAATAATTGATTATAATAGAGTTGTGAAAGATCTTAATGGCTTTTCTAAAGAGGAATTTTTGAAAAAGCTGGAAAAAGATTTTGTTGTAAAAGCAATAGGAGCTCAAGAGTATAAGCCTAGCCAACTTCATAACTTTAGTATGTATCTTGATGGTACTTGGTATTCTCTTGATGCTAAAAATCATACTTACAACGACAACGATCCAATTGGTGTTTTAGATGTTACCGTATTGTCAAAATATGTTCTTGATGATATTCTTGGCATAAAAAACCTTAGAACAGACAAGCGTATCGATTTTGTTGGCGGTATTCGCGGACTGGGTGAGCTTAAAAGAAGAGTTGATAGCGGTGAAATGAAAGTGGCATTTGCTCTTTATCCGGTTACTATGAAGCAATTAATTGATATTGCAGATACTGACAATATTATGCCTCCCAAAACAACTTGGTTTGAACCAAAGTTAAGAAGCGGACTTGTTGTTCATACATTGGATTAACAATTTTGATAAATTGATATTTTCGGGCAGATAAGATACTTAACACTTATCGGCCCGATTTTTTTAAAAATCTAATTATTTTTTTATAAGGCTTTGATTTATTGAAAAAAAATACTATTTTTGCCCTCCCAAATTCGGACAATAAGTAAACAGAATAATAAAATCTCAAATTACAAGAAATGAAAAAAGATATCCATCCAAAAGACTATCGTTTTGTAGTTTTTAAAGATATGTCGAATGATTATGCTTTTCTTACACGTAGCACTGCAGGAACTAAAGAAACTATTAAGTGGGAAGACGGGAAAGAATATCCATTGATTAAAGTAGAAATTTCGCATACATCGCATCCATTTTATACCGGTAAACAACAACTTGTTGATACAGCCGGTCGTATTGATAAATTCAAATCGAAATACAAAAAACACCTTGATACTAAAGAGAAATAAAAATATTTCCAATTTCTTTAAAAAAAGCCCTTTAAAAAAGGGCTTTTTTTTTAAAAAAAATTCTAACTTTAGCCACTGAATAGAATTTATAATCTTTAATCGTAACAAAATGAATTATATACTTTTTGGAGACCAGACTCGTACGCACTTGCTCCCTTTTACATTTACACGCCCAGTGGCTGATTTAAGAATTGGTATTCTTACAATAAGAGAAAAGTGGGAGAAATTCCTCAATACTAAAACTTCATCCCTTACTGAAAAATATCTTAGTGAGAAATTTCCTTTGGTAAAAGAAGCTGACAATATTCTTATTAATGGAACATTTCTTCCCGATAGCACTATTGTTGAGGAAATATCTGAGTTAAAGCCAAACCAAACATTAGTTTATGGAGATGTTATTATTGCATTGAGATTAATGTCGGAGCATATCGAAAATATCGACTTAGACTTGCTGGAAGGAATTACTCCTCTGGAAACTAAAAGTGAAGCTTTTAAGGTTGGCCATCTTTGGGATTTAGTTAATATGAATGAAAAAGCTTTGCGTGCTGATTTCGAATTGATTACTAAAGGTCGTAAATCTGCAGATGCCGGTGCATACGCAAAAATCGTTTGCAAAGAAAATGTCTTTATTGAAGAAGGCGCAATTTTAGAAAATGTTATAATTAATGCTTCAGAAGGTCCTGTTTATATAGCAAAAAATGCTCATATTATGGACGGTGCAGTTATCCGCGGTCCGGTTGCCATTGGTGAGGGCTCAGTTGTTAGAATTAATGCTAAAATCTATGGTGGAACCACAATAGGACCTCATTGTAAAATAGGTGGCGAAGTGAGCAGCTCAATAATTTTTGGATACTCTAATAAAGCTCATGACGGATTCCTTGGACATAGCGTTATCGGTGAATGGTGCAACCTTGGTGCGGACACTAATACTTCAAATCTTAAAAATAATTACGAAAAGGTTAAGCTCTGGGATTATGCTGTTAATAGCTTCGTTGATACCGGAATGCAGTTTTGTGGAACTTTTATGGGAGATTATTCCAAAAGTGGCATAAATACAATGTTTAATACGGGCTCAGTAATCGGTATTAATGCACAGGTTTACGGCACAGGTTTTATTAGAAACTTTATCCCTTCATTTACATGGGGTAGTCCTTCTAATTATTCAACTTTCGATGTTGAAAAAGCAATTGATGTCGCAAAAAGAGTCTGTAGCCGAAGAAATATTGAATTTACAAAGATTGACGAAAATATTTTCAGAAAGGTTTTTGAGCAGACATACAGCTACAGAAGATTCTAAATATTTTGTGTGGAGCATTTTACTTTATGTCTTTTATTAATAAATTCCATTTAAGCTTTATCATAGCCATAGCATCTCTTTTTATATCATCTTTATCATTGATATTGCCGGTGCAATCGCAAACAGGTAAGAATATTCCCGAATGGGCTGAAAATGCTGTTTGGTATCAAATTTTTCCTGAACGATTTAGAAATTCCGATGATGCAAATAACCCAACTTCTGACAGAATTGGAAAATCAGGTTCGTGGAATATTGGAGCCCCAGAAGGATGGAATATTTCTTCTTGGACATCAGACTGGTATCAAAGAAGTGATTGGGAACGAAATTTTAGCCCAAACTTCTACAACTCTGTTAGCTCACGCAGATATGGAGGCGACCTGCAAGGAGTAATTGATAAACTTGATTACCTTCATAAACTAGGTGTTAATGTAATTTACTTCAATCCGATTTTTGATGCGGTATCTCTTCATAAATATGATGCCTCTCACTATCATCATATTGATAGATTCTTTGGCCCGGATCCAAAAGGCGACATGGAGATTATGCAAAACGAAAACCCTGCCGACCCTAAAACTTGGCAGTGGACATCTGCTGACCTTTTGTTCCTGGAGCTTTTAGAAAAGGCTCATGCGATAGGCATTAGGGTTGTTCTTGATGGAGTTTGGAATCATGTTGGTCGCGATTTTTGGGCGTTTAAAGATGTTATTGATAAAGGAGAAAATTCATGTTATAAAGGTTGGTTTAAAATTGATGAGTTTGGGGAAAAGTTTGACGATGGATTTGATTATAAGGGTTGGTGGGGTTATAAAGGATTGCCCGAATTTACTGAAGTTCATGAAGATATTCACCCTGAAGTTAAAGCTCATATTTTTGCCGTTACAAAAAGATGGATGGCACCTAATGGTGATATCACCAAAGGAATAGACGGCTGGAGGCTTGATGTTGCTGAAGAGCTTGGAATGGATTTTTGGAAAGATTGGATTAAGCATGTTAAAACAATAAATCCGGACGCAATTACTGTTGCTGAAATTTGGAATGATGCCGCCAGACATTATATTGGTGATGAATTGTTTGATGTGGTTATGAATTATAGATGGGCCTATGCAACTCATGCCTTTTTTATTAATGAAACTCTAAAAGTATCTGAATTCATTGAAAGGCTGGATTCATTGCGAAATGATTTTCCTCACAAAGTTAATGTTGCTATGTTGAATATGATGGATAGCCATGATACAGAGCGACTTGCAACAATGATTGTAAACAGTGACAAGCCTTATAAAGCATTTTCAAAGCTTAGAGAAGTTGAAGACCATAGCTCATATTCTGTTGAAAAGCCCAATAATGAAGATATTAATTTACAAAAACTGATTGCTCTTTTTCAATATACTTATGTTGGAGCTCCAATGATTTATTATGGCACAGAAGCCGGAATTTGGGGTGCCGACGATCCCGACGACCGTAAACCAATGATCTGGGATGATTTTGTTTATGACGATGAAATAGAACATCCTTTCGGACTCGATAGAACTGCTGATGAAGTTAAGTTTAACAAAGAATTGTATCATTATTATGCTTCTCTTGCTTCTTTAAAACATAGTTTTTCCGGCATTATAGGTGGTGGTAAAATAAAAATTCTACATCTTAATGATGAGCAAAAAGCTTTTGCATACATTAGATATAATGAATTAGGTGATTTTGTTATTGTTTTAATTAATAGAGGCAAATCTGCATATGTTTTTAATATTGAATCTAGTCTGTTTTCAAATACATTGTCGGTTAAAGATTATTTTAATTACAATTCCGTTAGAATAGAAAACAATATCATTGATATTGAAGTTCCTGCCTTTTCTGCAGGCGTTTTTATAAAGTAATTTTGTTTACTGCCAATTAGTCCGAATTTCCCTATTGGCATAAGTATTGTTAACTTTGTGCCTCAATAGTTGTTTATACTTAAAAATACAAATATATTATGACGATGTTATTTGGAAATGGTGATATTTTTTCCGGTATTATTGATGCTGAAACTGAATTTATCCCATTACTTTCAACAGAAGAAGAAGAGCAAATGACAGCAGAAGAACTGCCGGAATCATTATCTATTCTGCCTTTAAAAAATACTGTTTTATTTCCCGGTGTTGTTATCCCAATTACTGTAAGCCGCGACAAATCTATTAAACTTGTACGCGATATTTATAAAAAGGAAAGACTTATAGGGGTTGTTAGTCAGAAAGACCCCAATATCGAAGAGCCGGAGTTTGATGACCTTAATAAAATAGGAACAGCTGCTTATATAATTAAAATCCTGCAAATGCCTGATGGTAATACAACTGTTATTATTCAGGGTAAGAAAAGAATTAAGCTGGAAAGTCTTATAACCACAGAGCCATATATTAAAGCTAATGTCTCATCATTCGATATTAAAACAAAACCCAGCAATGATAAGAATTTTAAAGCTCTAATAAGCACTATTAAGGATCTTGCAATTAGAATTGTTAACCAATCTCCTCATATTCCCAGTGAATCTGCTTTTGCAATTAAGAATATTGAAAGTCCGGCATTTCTTGTAAATTTCATCTCATCTAATCTTAATATTAGTGTTGAAGAAAAACAAAAACTTCTTGAAACTCAAGACTTGCTTGCAAGGGCTAATATTGTACTTGTTCATCTAACTCACGAACTGCAGGTTGTTGAACTTAAAAACCAGATTCATTCTAAAGTTAAAATAGATATTGATAAACAACAAAGAGATTATATTCTAAGTCAGCAGCTAAAAACGATTCAGGATGAGCTTGGTGGTAATCCTCATGAACACAAAATTGCTGAGTTTAAAGAGAAGGCGAAAAACAAAAAATGGAGTAAACAAGTTCAGGATGTGTTTGAAAAGGAGCTTAATAAATTACAAAGAATGCATCCCGGGGCTATGGAATATTCTATACAGTTAAACTATCTCGACACTTTGCTAGAATTACCATGGGGTGAATTTACGCCTGATAATTTTGATCTTTCAAAAGCAAAAGATATTCTGGAGAGAGATCATTTTGGACTGGAAAAAATTAAAGACAGGATTTTAGAATATCTTGCTGTTCTGAAAATGAAAGGTGATATGAAATCACCAATTCTTTGCTTTGTTGGCCCTCCTGGTGTTGGTAAAACTTCATTAGGGAAATCTATCGCATCTGCTGTTGGAAGAAATTATATCAGAATGTCGCTGGGCGGTCTTAGAGATGAAGCAGAGATTCGCGGACACAGAAAAACTTATGTTGGTGCATTGCCGGGAAGAATTATTCAAAATCTAAAAAAAGCTAAATCTTCTAACCCGGTTTTTGTGCTAGACGAAATTGATAAAGTCGGACAGAATACATTTCATGGAGACCCTGCTTCTGCTCTACTGGAAGTACTAGATCCGGAACAAAACACTAATTTTTACGACAACTATCTCGAATTGGAATATGATTTGTCGAATATAATGTTTATAGCAACTGCAAATACCGTTTCTACTATTCACCCGGCTCTTAGAGATAGAATGGAAATTATTGATCTTAGCGGATATATAGTTGAGGAAAAAGTAGAAATTGCAAAGAGACATCTAATTCCTAGGCAACTTGAAAATCATGGGTTGAAAAAGAAGCAGCTGAGTTTCGCAGATCAAGTATTAGAGCAAATTATTCAACAATATACCAGAGAATCAGGGGTTAGAACGCTTGAAAAAACCATTGCAACTGTTATTCGCAGAAAAGTAAAGAAAATGGTGAGTGGTGAGAAAGTTGGAAAATCTGTGAAAATTACAGAACTTGAAGATATTTTGGGTTCTCCAATATTTGTAAGAGATGTTTCTCAAATTAAGGACAAAGCGGGTATAGTGACCGGACTTGCATGGACATGGGCCGGAGGTGAAGTGCTTTTTGTTGAAGCTAGCATCAGCAGGGGTAAGGGAGGGCTTACACTAACAGGAAATCTTGGTGATGTTATGAAAGAATCCGCTTCTTTGGCTTATGAATATATTAAAGCTCACGCAAAGCAATTAAACCTTAAAGATGATATTTTCGATAAGTGGAATGTTCATATCCATGTGCCTGAAGGGGCTACCCCTAAAGATGGACCATCTGCCGGAATAACTATGTTTATGGCACTTACATCAGCATTCACTCAAAGAAAAGTTAAGCCGGGTATAGCTATGACAGGTGAAATTACTCTTAGAGGTAAGGTTCTTCCTGTTGGAGGTATTAAAGAAAAAATTTTAGCAGCAAAAAGAGCTGCAATAAACCACATAATATTGTCTGAAGAAAATAAAAAAGATGTTAAGGAAATTAATCAGCTATATCTTAAAGGATTGACATTTCATTATGTTAGTGAAATGATAGAAGCCGTTGATATTGCTCTTCTGAAAGAAAAAGTTAAAGATCCTATGGTTTTTGATTAGGTGAGTCAAAATGGCAGATTGATTATTTGAAAATGCGCCATATTGGCGCATTTTGTGTTTATATCCTGTAAAAACGGTACAAAAAATTCAATGGCATAAACATTGATTTTTATTAGGTGGATTCAATGAGAATCATATAACACAAAGTAAATAATATGTTTAACCCAAAAAAAAGGAGGAACTAGCCATGTTACCAGTATTAAGAAGAGGCATTGCAATGCCTAACATTTTAGACGACTTTTTTGGTAGAGACCTATTAAGCAGTGTTTTTGACGATCACACCGGAATCAGTGTTCCAGCGGTAAATGTGATTGAAAACAATGATGAGTTTAAAATTGAAGTTGCAGCACCGGGCCTAGAAAAGAATGATTTTCAAATCAATTTAGAGAATAATGTGCTGACAATCTCATCAGAAAAAGAATTGATGAATGAGGAGAATGACAAGAATGGTAAGTTTATGAGAAGAGAGTTTAGCTATTCATCATTTAAGAGATCATTTACAATGCCTCAGAGCATTGACGCCGAAAAGATTAATGCAAAACATAAAGATGGAGTTCTCTACATAACAATCCCTAAAAGAGAAGAAGCAAAACAAAAACCACCAAGGCAAATTAATATTTCTTAGTGGTTGTGAAAAAAAGAGGCTCAGATTACTGAGCCTCTTTTTTTTATTTATCTAATATTTGGAATTCGGTTCGCCTGTTCATTTGTCTGCCTTGTGCTGTTTCATTAGAAGCTATAGGCTTAGAAAATCCATATCCTTTGTATGTAAGTCTGTCTCTATCAATGCCTCTTTCAACTAAATAGGCAACAACCGCTCTTGCTCTTTCTTCCGATAATCTAAGGTTGGCTGCAGCTGAACCAACATTGTCAGTATGTCCGGAAATTTCAATCTTTAATGAAGGGTTGTTTAATAATAATGCGTACAACACTCCAAGTTCTGCATATGATTCCGGCCTTAAAGTTGCAGCTCCTGTATCAAAGAAAATATTGTTCAATACAATGCTTTGACCAACTTCCACTTTTTTAAGCTTAATGTTATTGATAATTTCTCTCGAAACATCGCTTTCTGCAACATTAATATTCTCGGAATGGAATAAATAATCTTCGGCTTTAACGGCAATCATATAGTTTTTTCCGCCAGGAAGTGATATAAGATATTCACCTGTTTGACGATTTGACGTAAATGATGCAAGTAACGCTTCTGTTGCATTGTCATAAAGTTCTAAGGTAGCAAATATTGGGTCGTCGGATTTTTCATCGGTGATTTTACCCTTTATTACAGTCATAGGAGTTGTAACAATCTCAACAGCATCACCAATAAGTCTTTCTTTAACCGGGCGAATTAAACTTGCGATATAGTGGTTTTCAGTT
>CAZRNU010000134.1:0-8127 GCA_964601515.1 uncultured Bacteroidales bacterium
GATGCGCTAGTTATAAAGCCTCAACGTCTGGTTGAGGTTATTAACAGCTCCGGAACAATTATGCCCGATGAGCAGGTAGATTTATCTTTTGAAACTTCAGGGAAAATTATTGATTTAAAATTTGATGAAGGCACAAAAGTTAAAAAAGGGCAATTGCTTGCCAAGATTAACGATTCCCACTTACAGGCTCAATTGCAAAAGCTAAAAGCACAACAAAAACTGTCTGAGGAAAGGGAGTTTCGTCAGCGTACTCTTTTATCGAGAGATGCCATAAGTCAGGAAAGTTACGATCAGGTTGTTACTGAACTTCAGTCTATTAAGGCAGACATAATGCTTATTGAAGCACGCATTGCTGAAACGGAACTGAGAGCTCCATTTGATGGTATTATTGGTCTAAGGCATGTTAGTGAGGGTGCTTTTGTAAACATGAACACTCAGATAGCTCGTTTAATCAAAAACAATCCCTTAAAAATTGAATTTGCAATTCCCGAAAGATATTCAGGAGATGTTCAACCAGGTTTTCCAATAAAGTTTACTCTTGATGGAATTAAAGATAGCTTAGTGGCTAGTGTTTATGCAGTAGAGCCCAAGGTTGATATTCGTACTCGAAATATAATTGTGAGGGCAAGATATTTTGACCCTAGCGAAAGAATAAAACCGGGAAGATTTGTTTCTATTCAGCTCCAACTGTCTGCAATAAACAACGCTATAGCTATACCTACAGAAGCCCTAATCCCGGAAATGGAAGGAGACAGAGTGTTTGTGTATCGCTCAGGAAAAGCTGAAAGTGTTTTAGTTCAAACCGGACTTAGAACAGAAGACATGATACAAATTACCAATGGACTACAAAGCAGAGACACATTAGTTACCACCGGTATCTTACAAATACGAAGAGGCATGCCTCTGATTATTGACAACCTTAAGTAAAAAATATAATGAGTTTATCATCAATAAGCATACAACGCCCTGTTCTTGCAACTGTTTTGACTATTGTAATTTTGTTGTTCGGTTTAATAGGAATGACTTTTCTTGGGGTAAGAGAATTTCCAAGTGTTGACCCTCCAATAATTTCAGTAAACACAAACTATCCCGGAGCCAACTCCGATGTAGTTGATGCACAGATTACAGAACCTCTCGAGCAAGCAATAAATGCAGTTCCCGGAATACGTTCCATTACATCTGTGAGCCGCCAAGGCGGAAGCAACATTACGGTAGAGTTTGAACTAAGCGTTGATATGGAAACTGCTGCCAATGACGTAAGAGATAAGGTTGGACAAGCAATGAGATTACTGCCACGTGATGTTGACCCTCCTGTTGTTGCTAAAGCAGATGCAGATGCCAGCCCTATACTGCTTATCAATCTTCAGAGCGATAGAAGATCTCTAATGGAACTTTCCGAAATAGCAGAGCTCTCATTTAAGGAAAGACTTCAAACTATTGATGGAGTAAGCGCTGTTGCAATTTGGGGACAGAGAAGGTGGAGTATGAGGCTTTGGATGGACCCGGCTAAACTTGCAGGTTACAACCTTACACCTCTTGATGTACGTAATGCAATCGCCAGAGAAAATGTTGAGCTGCCATCAGGAAGCATAGAAGGAGCAACAACAGAATTAACTATTAGAACACTTGGTTTACTTTCAACTCCGGATGAGTTTAATAACTTGATAATCAAACAAGAAGGCGATCAGGTTATAAGATTTATTGACATTGGAAGAGCCGAACTGGCATCTGAAAACCTTAGAAGCATGATGATGCGCGACCGAGTGCCTATGATTGGAGTTGCCATTATTCCACAACCGGGCTCCAACCACATAGACATTGCAGACCAGGTTTATGAAAGACTGGAGCTCATTCGCAGAGACCTCCCGGATGATGTGTTTTTTCAAGTTGGATTTGACAATACTAAGTATATCAGATCATCTATTGTTGAAGTTAGAAACACAATTTTTATTGCATTCTTGCTTGTAATGGTGATTATATTCCTGTTTTTGCGCGACTGGAGAACAACTCTTATCCCGATATTAGTTATTCCGGTGTCGTTGGTTGGCTCCTTCTTTGTAATGTATATTGCAGGCTTTACTATAAATGTTCTCACTCTTCTTGCTATTGTTTTGGCAATCGGACTTGTTGTTGACGATGCTATTGTTATGATGGAAAACATTTATGTAAAGATTGAAAAGGGAATGACTCCAAAACAGGCAGGACTCGAAGGTGCAAAGGAAATCTTTTTTGCAATAGTAGCTACAACCATAACATTAGTGGCAGTTTTTATACCTATTGTGTTTTTGGAAGGTATGACCGGAAGACTTTTTAGAGAATTTAGTATTGTTATAGCCGGTGCTGTGGCAATATCTTCGTTTGTTGCCCTTACATTTACACCAATGCTTTCAACAAAAATTTTAAAGCAAAGAAAACAGCGTGGTGCGTTTTATAGAAAAACAGAAGGATTTTTTCAATCAATGAATAATTTGTATAAAAATTCACTTGAATCATTTCTGGCAAAAAAATGGTTAACACTTCCTATTTTGGCTGCTGCAATTATTCTGAGTGTAGTGTTTTACAACAACATTTCATCAGAAATGGCACCTTTGGAAGACCGCTCAATGATTACCATTAATGCACAAACACCAGAAGGTGCAACTTTTGAGTTTACGCGAGATTACATAACTGAAATTGCTGAAATGGTTATGGCTGATGTGCCTGAAATTGAAGGAGTTATCTATATGGTTTTTGGTTCATGGGCAAATGTCAGGGTTTTACTTGTTCACCCTTCCCAAAGAGAAAGAACTCAGCAGCAAATTGCCGACCAGCTGTCGGGAAGACTCAGCAAAATGACACGTTCCAGAGCTTTTGCAATGCAACAATCTACATTTGGAGGAAGAAGAGCCGGTATGCCGGTGCAGTTTGTTCTACAAGCACAATCAATTGAAAGACTTAGAGAGGTGTTGCCTGCATTTATGGAAAAAGTTGACAATAGCCCAATTCTAGCCATGTCAAATGTAAACCTAAGATTTACAAAACCTGAAATACAGGTAACAATTAACCGAGATAAGGCTAATCTTATGGGTGTTTCAACACAGAACATCGGGCAAACATTACAACTTGCTTTATCCGGTCAAAGATTTGGTTACTTCTTTATGCATGGAAAACAATATCAGATTCTTGGCGAACTCGCCAGAGAAAACAGAAACAAACCATTGGATCTGAAGTCATTATACGTTAGAAACAATGCGGGAAATATGATTCAGCTCGATAACCTTGTTACTCTACAAGAACAAACCGCTCCTCCTCAGCTGTTTAGATACAACAGATTTGTTTCTGCAACCATTTCATCAGGATTGGCTCCCGGTTATACAATAGGAGATGGTATAAATGAAATGTACCGTATTGCTGATGAGGTTTTAGATGATACATTTAGAACAGCTCTTGCAGGAGATTCAAGAGATTTTCAGGAAAGTTCTTCAAGCTTAATGTTTACATTTATACTGGCATTAATACTGATTTTCCTTGTTTTGGCAGCGCAGTTTGAAAGTTTCAGAGACCCTCTAATCGTAATGATGACAGTGCCTCTGGCATTAACAGGCGCCTTATTGTTTATGTGGTATTTTGGGATAACCATGAATATTTTCAGCCAGATTGGTATTATTATGCTGATTGGTCTTGTTTCTAAGAACGGCATTTTAATTGTAGAATTTGCCAACCAGCGTAAACAACAAGGATTAACAAAAAATGAAGCTATTAAGGAAGCTGCAGCATCTCGTTTTCGCCCTATTCTAATGACAAGCCTTTCAACAATTCTTGGAGTTTTGCCATTAACATTGGGTTTCGGAGAAGGTGCCCAAAGTAGAATTGCTATGGGCGTTGCTGTAGTTGGAGGTTTAATAATTTCTACCTTCCTTACTCTTTATATCGTTCCGGCAATTTACTCATATGTTTCAAGCTCAAAAATGAATGTTGAAGATGAAGAATAAAACAAAAATATCTGCTTTTATTGCAATACTTTCTATTGCGCTAACAAGCATTCAAGCCCAACAAACACTTAGTCTTGAGGAGTTTACTAAAATTGCACTTGAAAATAATTTCTCTATCAGAATTTCTGAAAATCAGGAGCGAATTGCAATTAATAACTACAATTTAGGGAATGCCGGCTTGTTGCCAACTTTTGGGTTTCGTTCTTCATATTCCGGGAACTTCAACAATTCCGATCAAAATTTCACTGATGAAACATCTGCCAGCCTGAGAAGCATTCATAATACAAGTGCATTTATGGGATTACAC
The DNA here is from genome assembly GCA_964601515.1 of uncultured Bacteroidales bacterium. Lineage (GTDB taxonomy): Bacteria > Bacteroidota > Bacteroidia > Bacteroidales > UBA7960 > PWND01. The sequence goes on from CAZRNU010000134.1 coordinate 4,279, forward strand.
GCAAATTGGGTGCTTTTTGAAGGATTTAGAGGAATAAACAGATACAAACAACTTGGTGAACTTAAAAATCTGTCAGAGCTAAACACCAGAGCATCAATAGAAAATATGCTTGCTCAACTGGCTTCAGAATATTATTTCTACATTCAACAAAAAAGGCTGTTTTCAAATCTTCAGTATGCTGTTGACTTATCTCGTGAGAGAGTTCGTATTGAAAAAGAACATTTTTTATTAGGTTCGGGCTCTAAAGTTCAATTGCTTCAGGCTCAGGTAAACTTAAATGCAGACAGTTCGCGCCTGGAAAGACAATATGAAGTTTTGCTAGCATCAAGAATCAGACTAAGTGAAATTATTGCAGAGCCTGATTTTAATAATGGGAAAACCCCTGCAGACACTGTTATTGAAATTAATCCAAACCTAAAATATGAGGAATTGCTAACAGAGGCATTTAAGCAAAATGTTGCAATACTAGCTGCAGAAAAAAATATCATTATCTCAGAATACAACCTTGAATTAATAAAATCAAGAGAATATCCTTATCTTAACTTGAATACAGGATATGGATACAATCTCAACACTTACCAAAGTGGAACAATCTCAGATATGCAAAGCTGGGGAATGAATTATGCCATAACATTAGGAGTGAATATCTATTACGGGAAAGAAAGACGAGCAAAGCATTCCAATGCCAGAATAGAAATTGAAAACAATACTATTTCTCTGGAAAGAATAAAACAAGAGGTTACTGCAGACCTTCTTACTATTTATAACACATATTCAAACAATATCAGATTGCTTGATTTGGAAGTACAAAACCTTGAGATAGCCAAAGAAAATCTCGACATTGCGTTTGAAAGATATCGCCTTGGAGCTCTCACGGGATTCGAGCTGAGAGAAGTTCAGAAAAACCTTTTAGAGGCAGAAGAACGATTATTAACTATCCAATATCGTGTTAAAATGGCGGAAATCAGCTTATTGCAAATTTCAGGGAATATTCTTAACTAAATCCAATTACTCTTCAACATAACTAATTGTATATGAGAAAATTATTATTGTCTGTATCGCTAACCATACTTGTAGGTATAAGCATTTTTTCACAGGAAAAAGCTAGTCAAGATTTCAAGCATCTTGATGAGTATTTTTCCAAAATGATTAATGAATGGGATTTGCCCGGAATGAGCATTGGTATTGTTAAGGATGGTCAGCTTGTTTTTCAAGGCAATTATGGTGTAATGGAATTAGGAAAAAACACTAAGCCTAATAGTAATACTCTTTATGCAATTGCATCAAACTCCAAAGCATTCACTGCTGCAATGATTGGAATACTTGTTCAGGAGGGAAAGCTTGATTGGAATGATAAAGTAAAAAAATACATTCCTGATTTTTCTTTATTTAACGACCCTTGGATTAGCAATGAGGTCACAATCAGAGACTTACTCTGCCATAGAGTTGGATTAGGAACTTTCAGTGGTGATGTTATTTGGTACAAATCAAACTTTAAATCATCAGAATTATATAAGCTAGCAGCTAATCTACCACAAGCTCACAGCTTTAGAGCCGGATACGGATATTCTAATCACATGTACATTGTTGCAGGTGAAATTATTGAAAGAGTTACCCAAAAAAGCTGGAGCGAAAATATTAAAGAAAGGTTTTTTGACCCATTAGAAATGAATCGCTCTATTACGACAACAAAAGATCTTCCTAAAAGAGGCAATTATGCCACACCACATGGTAGAACAGATGAAAAAAACTTTGCTATTGGCTGGGAAGATTGGGCCGAAGTTGCCGCTATGGGAGGAATAATATCCAGCGTTGAAGATGTAGCAAAATGGATGATTTTCATAATGAATAATGGCATAAATAAAAACGATACTATACTAAAACCTTCAACAATTAATAATATGTGGACGCCTCATGTTAGCTTTACAGTTGATCATACTAAACCAAATGATCTGGGAAGACATTTCAGTGGTTACGGACTTGGCTGGAGCGTTGGAGATTATTTTGGGAATTTTATGGTGGGCCATACCGGTGGTTATGATGGGATGATAAGCGCAGTTACACTTATTCCAGATAAAAAACTTGGTGTTGTTATTCTAACAAACGGACAAAAAAGTCCGATTATGGCGGTTACATATTACGCTTTTGACAGATATTTAAACAATCCGAAAAAAGATTGGTCAGATTTTTATTTAAAAAGATATGAAGCAAGAAGCAAAAACGACAACAGAATTGAAAACATAAAGAAAAACAGAATACCGGGAACAAAACCATCTCTTGGCTTAAATGCTTATACAGGAAAGTATTATTCAGACATTTACGGACAAATAAATGTTTTACTTGTTAATAATCAGCTAAGAATAGAATTTGAACATTCTCCAAGTCTATCGGCAACTCTAAAACATTGGCATTATGATGTTTGGGAACTGGCGTGGGATGAGAAACATGCATGGTTTAGCTTTGGAACAATTAAGTTTCTCACAGACAACAATATGAAAATCACGGGTATAGAATTTGAAGTGCCTAATGATGATATTTTCTTCGAAGAACTAAAGCCATATAAACTAAACTAAGCATGCTAAGAAAGTTTCTGTATAGGTGCTTCACAATAAGCGTAATTATTACATTCGCTTCTGTTCAGAATACATATTCACAGTCAGACTTCTTTAAAACCCTTGCAGATTCTGCATTTACCCTCACAAAACAAAATGTAAAGTACAATCCTGCGTATTTTTCAATTGCTTATCCAAACGGAGATGTGCCGGTAAATATGGGTGTTTGCACAGATGTTGTTATTCGTGCATATCGCAAACTTGGAATCGACCTTCAGAAAGAAATACATGAAGATATGAAGGCAAATTTTGATAAATATCCCAAAATTTGGGGACTAGCACGACCTGACAGAAATATTGACCACAGAAGAGTTCCCAATCAGATGAAGTTTTTCGAAAGACATGGAGAAGTGCTAGAAATTTCCCAAAATCCGAATGTTTACCTTCCCGGAAATATAGTTTGCTGGAATCTCACCGGCGGACAAACCCACATCGGTATAGTTTCCAATGTAAAGTCGAACGATGGCAAACGATATCTAATAATACACAACATCGGAGCCGGTCAGGTCTTGGAAGACTGCCTTTTCGATTATAAAATTATTGGGCATTATAAGTATGGAGAGTGATTGAAGGGGTGACAGAAGGGTGACAGGAAAGTAACAGAAGAAATACAGAATAAGCCACAAGTAATTTACATAGATATATTTAAAGTGATGAAAATATTAAATCTTATAAAACAGATATTATTCTTTTCTAAAATAAATTCTTAACAACGCTTCCGCAGCTTGGTAGGAATTTAAAACCTTGTTGTGAAGCTGTTTTTCTATCTCAGGTAAATGTTTCTTTACCTCTTCACTATTATAGAAATTATCAAAAAGGGCTTGGTTTACAGCATCGTAGAATCTTTGTTTTTTTTGCTCATCCCGTTTCTGTCTGAAAAAACCGTTTTCTGTCATCATTTGGATGTAAGTCATAATCATATCCCACACCTTGTCAATTCCTGTCCTATTAATAGATGAAACCGTTTGATCTCTTGGCATCCACCCTCCTTGTTTTTGCGGAAATAAATGAAGGGCATTTTCATATTGAACTTTGGCTGCATGGGCTCTTAAAATATTATCACCATCGGCTTTATTAATTATCATTGCGTCACACATTTCTATAATGCCTCTCTTGATTCCCTGAAGCTCATCACCTGCACCGGCTATCATCAGCAAAAGGAAAAAGTCGACCATAGAATGAACAGCAATTTCCGATTGCCCAACTCCTACTGTCTCTATAAGTATTATCTCAAAAC
>CAZRNU010000135.1:0-7971 GCA_964601515.1 uncultured Bacteroidales bacterium
AATGGAAAAAAAAAAAAGATACCTTTGTGTTGTTAAAATAATTTCAAATTAAAATATACCAACAATGAGAACATTAAAACTTTTTACAATCGTAATGGCAGGCCTCTTTATATTTTCGGCTTGCGGGAAAAAACAAACTCCAGAACAAGTTGCTACTACTTTTATAAACCTTTTAGAGCAACAAAAGTTTGAAGATGCTAAAAAATATGGTACTGCTGAAACTATTCAAATTCTTGACATGTACAAATCATTATCTGCAATGAGTGCAGGAATGGCTGAAGAAGAAGAAACAACTCCAGGTGAAATTCAGGATCTTGAATGTATTATTGAAGGAGACAAAGCAATTTGCTCGTATACAATTGATGGAGAATTTGACCAACTTCCTTTAGTAAAACAAGACGACAAGTGGTTAGTTGATCTTAAAAAGGAATCTCCATTTGATGATGCTGAATTCAATTGGGAAGAAGAAGGTGAAGAAGGTGAAGAAGGAGTAGAAGGCGAAGAAAAAGTTGAAGAAGAAGTTTAATCATTATAATTAGATTATTAAGATTTGAACAGGTTATTATTTGCTATAATAACTTATTGCTTGTTCCTGGTAGGCTGTGGCAACACTTCCCACCGGGAACATTATTTTTACGGCCACTATAAATTAAGTAAGAACGAAATTGCTCTTTTAAAGGAAGGAGATATAATATTAAGGCAGGGACAAGGATTTGTAAGTAATTTAATAATGAAAACCTTAAAAGAAGATATATCACTTTCCCATGTTGGAATACTTGTTATTGATTCCATAGGTAATTTTGATGTTATACATTCTGTTTCAAGTACTTTATCTGACTTTGACGGAGTTCAAAAACAAAATCTCCAAACATTTGTAAAGGAGAGTGTTCCTAAAACTGTTGTAGTGGTTAGATATAATTTAATTAACGATATACCTGAAAAAGCAAATAATTTGTCGGAACAGGCAGGCTTTTATTTGAAACAGCAGATTCCTTTTGATCATTCATTTGACTATAATGATACAACACATTTTTTCTGTACTGAATTAATTTGGCGCATTTACAAAGAGGTTTTTAATGATGAGATATATGAAATAAAATCAAATGAAAACCTTTTAGAAAAATTAAAATTCCATCATTTCTTCAATCCTGAGAAGTTTACTACCATAATAAATCACCAAAGATTAGAATAGTTATTTTATAGCCCTGCTGTATACTTCCTTACATCTCTCGATGGCATTTTTATGATCAACAATTTTGTTTATATAATTATTCGAGTCATAATTCGGGATCCACATTTTTATATATTCTTTTTTGGGGTCAAATTTTTCCCTCTGTCTTTCAGGGCTAAATATTCTAAAATATGGAGCTGCATCGCTTCCACTTCCTGCACACCATTGCCATCCCCCATTATTGGAAGACAATTCATAATCGAGTAATTTTTTAGCAAAATAGGCCTCACCCCATCTCCAATCTATAAGTAGATGTTTGGTAAGAAAACTTGCCGTTATCATTCTTACTCTATTGTGCATATATCCTGTTTCATTTAATTGCCGCATACCTGCATCAACAATTTCGTATCCGGTTTCTCCATTCATCCATGATTCAAAATCTACCTCATTATTAATCCATTCAATATTATCGTATTGTTTTTTAAAAGAGCTAAATACCACATTAGGATAATGCATTAATATCATAGCATAAAATTCTCTCCAGATCAATTCATTAATAAATACTTCATTTAAATCGACTGAATTCCTATAAAGTTCTCGAATACTGATTGTTCCAAATCTCAGATGAATCCCTAGTTTTGTAGTTCCTTCAACAGATGGGATGTCTCTTGTGTTATGATATTTTTGTATTATTTCAAAATCAATATTAGAAGAAGGGAATTTAATATTATTTGATTTAAACCCAATTGACTCTATTGATGGAATCTTTAAAGACTGCAGCACTTGAGCAAAATTATTTTTATAAGGAATAACAACATAGTCTAAATAATCAGAGCTAGAAATAACTTGCTTAAACCTATTTTTAAATGGCGTATATACAGTATACGGCTTACCATCAGATTTTAAAACAGAGTTTTTATCAGCTATTAAGTGATCAAGGTATTGAATAAATTCTATTCCTGATTTTGATAACAATTTCTGAATATCTTTGTCTCTGCCAATTCCATAAGGTTCATGGTCTTTGTTACAGAAAACAGATTTCACATTATAATTCGATAATATTTCATTTATTACTTTTATAGGATTTCCAATTTTTACAATAATATCGCTACCAATAGATTGTAATTCCTTTTTTAGTTTTAATACTTGAGTATATATAAAATCTACTCTTCTGTCATCTGTGTCAAGTTCTTTTAAAATATTATCATCAAAGATAAATAAAGGCAACACCGGATTAATCCCTTTTAAAGCAAAGTGAAGTGCTTTATTGTCATACAACCGAAGATCACGTCTGAACCAAAATATTGAGATACTATTTTCCATTGTTAAAAAATAAATTAAAGATGAAACTTGCTTTTCTACAAAATGTTTACAAAAACAATAATTTTGAAGAATAAAAAAACACCTTTGAAAACAACATTAAAAAGCATTTTAATCAAGCATAAAATTAAGATAATTATAGGTGCATTAGCCTCATATATAATTGGATTTATTATATATTGGCATAGTTTACCATCAGAATTATTTAGAACACCATGCAACACGGTATTGTATTCATCTGAAGGTAAAATCCTTAATGCCCGCACATCTTCTGATGAACAATGGAGATTTCCACACAATTCTGAGATTCCGGATAAGTTTGCGAAGTGTATAATTAATTTCGAAGATCAATTTTTCTATTATCATAACGGAATAAATCCAATTTCGCTTATCAGAGCATTATATCAAAACACTAAAAGCGGAAAAGTAAAAAGTGGCGGAAGTACTATAAGTATGCAGGTTATAAGACTGTACAGAGAAGGAAAAGCAAGAACAATAAAAGAAAAGATTACAGAGATAATTTTAGCATCAAGATTAGAATTACGTTATTCCAAAAAGGAAATACTTGCTCTTTATACTTCAAATGCACCTTTTGGTGGCAATGTTGTGGGACTTGATGCTGCCTGTTGGAGATATTACGATGTTTCACCCGAAAATTTGACATGGGGTCAAGCAGCAACGCTTGCTGTGCTACCCAATAGTCCGGCACTTGTTCATCCGGGAAGAAATAGAGATATTTTGATTGAAAAGCGTAATAATTTACTTGAAAAGCTATATAATAAGGGATATTTCGACACACTTGAGCTGTTATTGGCTAAATCTGAGCCATTGCCGGCCAAACCTCATTCTCTTCCACAGTATTCGCCACACTTATTTGAGCGACTAAGAAGGGAAGGATATGATGGAGAGAATATTATAACTACAATAAATTATAACTTTCAGATTAGAACAATTCAGATTGCTGAATCTCATCATAAAAGACTAAAACAAAACAATATTAACAACCTTGCAATTATTGTTTGTGATACAGAATCGGGAAACGTTCTTGCCTATATAGGTAACATTTACAGCACAAGTCACGCAATTGATGGAATGCACGTAGATATTATTACAAGCTTAAGAAGTCCTGGCAGTCTTCTAAAGCCATTTTTATATGCTGCAATGCTTTCTGATGGATACATATTACCAAATACACTTGTAGCTGATATACCAACTAATTTCACAGGCTTCTCTCCTGAGAATTTCAATAAAACGTTTGATGGTGCAGTACCTGCATCAAGAGCATTATCGCGATCACTAAATATTCCATCAGTTAGGATGTTGCAAGATTATTCAACTGAAAAACTTATGGATGTTTTAAAAGAAATAGGTTTTTCAACACTAAACAAGTCTGCAAATCATTACGGACTATCAATAATATTAGGTGGAGCAGAAATTAATCTTTGGGAAGCCACAGCTGCATTTGCATCATTAGGGAGATTGGTTATTGAGTATAATCCAGAACACAAATACAATAATCAGATTTTCAGAGATTTAAATATAATTCAAAACAATAAACAAGTTGATAAGGAATCATCTGATTTATTCAGCTTGCCAATAAGTGCCGGGGCAGCTTACCATACAATTGTTTCTCTAAAAGAAGTGAATAGACCTGAAGAAGATTTTTTTTGGAGAGACTTTTCAAGTACATTCCCGGTGGCTTGGAAAACAGGAACTAGTTATGGCTACAGAGATGCATGGGCAATTGGAGTAACCCCTGAATATACTGTTGGAGTGTGGGTTGGCAATGCAAGTGGAGAAGGAAGGCCTGATTTAACGGGAATAAATGCCGCTGCTCCGGTAATGTTTGATGTGTTTAAAGTTTTAAAACCTGCAAAATGGTTTACGCCACCATGGGACGACATGGAAAAAGTAGAAATCTGCAAAAAGAGTGGGCATAGGGCAAGCAATAAATGCACAGATACTGATTCATTATGGATACCAATAAATGGACTATCATCCAAACCTTGTCCTTATCATCAGATAATTCACCTCGACAAGGATGAATTATACAGAGTAAATAGCTCATGTGAAACCATATCAAATATAGTTTCAAAAAGCTGGTTTGTTTTACCACCGGTTCAGGAATATTATTTTCGGCAGAAAAATGCTTTTTACGAACCCTTGCCACCAATAAGAAGTGACTGTATGAGGCAAGTGCAAAAGAACATGGAACTGATTTACCCGCCTAACAATTCGAGAATTTTTATTCCAATTGAAATAGATGGAAAGGAAGGCGAAACAGTATTTAAACTTGCTCACCGAAACGAAAATTCTGAAGTACATTGGCATTTGAATAATGAATATATAACAACAACCACTGTTTTTCATGAAATTAGCATTAGACCAAAGCCGGGTAAATATGTGCTAACAATAGTTGATAATAAGGGAGAAACAATAACAAGACAATTCGAGGTTATAACCAGAAAATAATTTAACAACTAGCTTCACAGAATAATTAAATATCCTCTAATTTCAATATTTCATTATGTCTAACACCTTTGGGTGTTTGTTTAAGGTTGCAGCATTCATTATCGAAATCATGTTCGAAAAATAGAATGTAATCATTATTTACGGCTCGGTTTAAGAACTCCTCCTTCTCCTGCATAGAGACTAAAGGAAGAACATCATAAGCAGGCACATAAGGTGAAGGAATATTAAGAATGGCTGCAATGAAATCGCCCATATATGCAACCTTTTTACCTTTATAATCTAACAAAACTATAATCTGTCCTTTTGTGTGACCATTTTTAATTTCGATATCAACTCCCGGACAAAAATTACAATCAAAATCAATGAATTCTAGCTTTCCGGCCTCAAAAAGAGGAACAAAGTTTTCCTTAAAATAGGATGCTTTTTCTCTTGAATTTGGATTTAATGCAGAATCATACTGAGCTTTACTGCAAAAATAGGTTGCATTTTTAAAAACAAGCTCAGGGGTTTTGTTATCTTCTGCCCACTTAACGGCACCACCAACATGATCAAAATGCAAGTGAGTAAGAATTACGTCAGTTATTTGATCGGTGGAATATCCTGCTGAATTTAGAGATTTTTCGAGAGTATCATCTCCAAATAGATAGAAATAATCAAAAAAATCCTGACTCTGTTTTCTGCCTAGACCCGTATCAATTAGAATTACTTTTGATCCGGTATCAACTAACAGACATCTGTTAGTGATTTTTATCATATTATTCTCGTCAGCTTCTACATATCTGCTCCACAAACTTTTCGGAACAACTCCAAAACAAGCTCCACCATCAAGTTTGAAATTGTCTGCAATAATTGGAATTAGTTTCATATTTGTTTTTCTTTTTATAACAAATAAAATACTATTCTGTTCATTAAAAAATTATTCAGCAAGCCAATCTTTAGCTTGCTCCAATGTACCGAAAGGCTTAATACCAATGTTTGTAAAAAGGTTAATAGTTTTTAGAAATAATTCTTTAAAAACAGTAATTCCAACAACAGCTTGCTTTTTCACTAAATGCTTTTCATCTTTTCCGTCTTGTTTCATCTTTCCTATGACTTCATTGTCGCCATATGAATTCGAAACATCTACTAAAATTAGCAGGTCTTTCCCTGCTGCAAAAATAAATTTTCTGGCGTAATCCAAAACACCCATAAATTCATCTTTATCTTTATATTGAAAACCTGAATAGTCAAGAAAAATAATCTTTTTTCCTTTGTGTTCTATAAATTTTACCCTAGAGCTCATAATAACATTTTAGATTAATAATACGCAATAAAAGTACTAAAAACATATATTTGCAATGCAACAAAGGAAATATTTAAATCATTATTTTATAAACAATGAAAGCGAGAAAAGTGCATAAATAATTGATTTTAGATAATAAAAAATAGCTTTTCCTTTGTTTGGATAAATAATTTTTATAATTTTGCAAGCCTTAATTTTATGGAAAACAATATTTAAAATTAAACTTTGATTATAATATGTATTTAACACAGGAAATAAAGAAAGACATTTTCAAGAAGTTTGGAGGATCTGAATCAAATACCGGTTCACCAGAGAGCCAGATAGCACTTTTTACTCATCGCATAAAGCATTTGACAGAGCATCTGAAAAAAAACAAAAAAGATAAGTTCACTCAAAGAGCACTTGTAATCTTAGTAGGGAAAAGAAGAAGCCTTTTAGATTATTTGAAAAGAAAAGATATTGAGAAATACAGAGAGCTGATTAAAGATCTTAATCTTAGAAAGTAATACTAACATAATTGTTAAGGGGGCAATTGAAATTAATTGCCCTTTTTTTTATTATAAGGCTATACTCCCACCTAGAAGCCTTAGCAAAAACAGAATTGCACAAAATAAATTTAAGAAATAAACAAAAAGCTTATGGCTACAACACAAATTGGAATTCAAAAAGAATTCAAGATGAATGATGGAAGGTCCATCATATTGGAAACCGGCAAACTTGCCAAGCAAGCCGACGGATCGGTGGTTTTAAAATCCGGAAACACAATGTTACTTGCAACAGTAGTTAGTAATAAAGAAGCTAGAGAAGGACAAGATTTTTTCCCTTTATCAGTAGATTATCAAGAAAAATATGCTGCTGCAGGTAGATTTCCCGGTGGTTTCTTCAAAAGGGAAGCTAGACCATCGGAATATGAAATACTAATATCTAGATTGGTGGATAGAGCCTTGAGACCTCTATTCCCTGATAATTACATGAATGAAACCCAGGTTTTGATTTCACTTATTTCGGTTGAGAAAGATGCTTTACCGGATGCTTTTGCAGGGCTTGTTGCTTCGGCTGCACTTCTGGTATCTGACATTCCATTTAACGGGCCGGTATCTGAAGTTAGAGTAGCAAGAATAAACGGAGAGTTTATTATAAATCCTACTATTTCACAAGTTGCTAGTGCCGATATGGAAATGATTGTTGCCGGCACTATGGATAATATTAATATGGTTGAAGGTGAAATGAAAGAAGTATCTGAAAAAGATATGTTAGAGGCTATAAAGATTGCTCACGCTGCCATTAAATTACAGTGCCAGGCTCAATTAGACTTGGCAAATATGGTTGAGAAATCTAAGGTGAAAAGAGAAATTCCTGAACCTGAAAGCGATACAGAACTTGAAGAAAGAATGAAAAAAGAGCTTTATGATAAGCTTTATAAAGTTGCAATGGGCAAGATAGCTGACAAGCACTTGCGCAAAGAAAGTTTTGAAAAAATCAAATCTGAATTTAAGGAGTCGTTAGAGCCTGAATTATTGGAAGAAAAGGGTGCTTTAATTAATGAGTATTTCTATCATTTAATGAAAGATGCTGTGCGTAATGTAGTTTTGGATGAGAGAATTCGTTTAGATGGCCGTTCACTTGACACGATACGTCCAATTTGGAGCGAAGTTGATTATTTACCATCTGCTCACGGTTCTTCTATTTTCACAAGAGGTGAAACACAATCGCTTACCACAGTTAC
>CAZRNU010000136.1:0-7873 GCA_964601515.1 uncultured Bacteroidales bacterium
ATCAGTTATATTTGATGTGATTATAAAAATCTAACGGAGGTTTTTAGACGGACTGACGTGTAACTCCGTGCTCTCCGTGTCTCCGTGGTAAGAAAAGTTACAAACTAAAAACGAAAAGTTAAAAAAGATACCGGAAGTGAAAAACGAAAAACAGAAAATGGACTTCACCCTTCCTTCATATCAATTACTTCTAACCAGCTTAAAATCAGCCGGCTACACATTTCAAACCTTCTATGACTTTTCACTGAATCCAAATGAGCGAGTCATCATCCTCCGCCACGATATCGATAAGAGGCCAAAAAATGCCTTAAAAATGGCAAGGCTTGAAAAGGAGCTTGGAATTGTTGGTTCTTATTATTTCAGGAGTTTGCCGTGTTCTTTTGATGTGGAGATTATAAAACAAATTGCCGAACTAGGTCACGAGATAGGATATCATTATGAGAATTTATCTGAGAACAAGGGCAACCTCGAAAAAGCTATTGAAGATTTCAAAAACAATCTGGAGAAATTTAGGGAGATTGCAGATATAAAAACCATCTGCATGCACGGCAGTCCAATGTCTAAGTGGGACAATCGTACGCTTTGGGAAAAATATGATTATCGCGATTTCGACATAATTGCCGAACCTTACTTTGATGTTGATTTCTCAAAGGTTCTTTATATAACTGACACCGGCAGAAGGTGGGACGGAGAAAAAGTAAGCATTAGAGATAAGGTAACATCTCACACACCAAACCTCAAACCCAATACCCAACACCCGATACCCGATACCCGATACCCGATACCCCTCTCCCATCCCTTCAAAAAAACTAAAGACATTATCGCTGCCGCAGAACAGGGCTTGCTTCCCGATAAAATCATGATTACCATCCACCCTCAGCGCTGGACCAACAGCCCATTGCCATGGATGAAAGAGTTGATTTGGCAGAATGTCAAGAATGTGGTAAAAAAGTTAATAGTGAAAAGCTAAAAGTTAAAAGTTCTTGAAGTAACTCGTCTTAGACACGTGATTGCAATGAGGAGATGAGGCGATGATGTGATGAGGCGTGAAAAGGAAATATCAAAACAAGAAAATAAAATCAACCAAATGCTAATTAAATCTCACAAAGAATTAGAAGTTTATAAACATGCATTCAATGCTGCGCTTGAAATTTACAAATTGACATTGCTGTTTCCTAATGATGAGAAATACTCTTTAACAGATCAAATTCGTAGAAGTAGCAGGTCTGTTTGTGCAAACATTGCTGAAGCATTTAGAAAAAGAAGATATGAAAAACACTTCGTGTCCAAACTTACTGATGCTGAATCAGAAGCAGCTGAAACACAAGTATGGCTAGAGTTCGCAAATGCTCACAAGTATGTTGATGCAACCTTATTTGAAAGTCTTTTAGATAAATATGAACATATTATAGCGATGATTGTGAAAATGCAAACTCAATCCACTAAATGGTCAATACAACAGAAATAGGAATCACATCATCTCATTAACGCCTCATCGCATCAACAAAATAAAAAAACTCTTTCCCAAAAACTACGTATAACTCTCAAAACAAACAAATTAAACAATGAAAATCATCTCGGTTGTTGGTGCGCGCCCAAATTTCATTAAAATTGCTCCTTTTGTTCATGCTGTTAACAAGCATAATGCCGCCGTTGGCAATACCAGTAGAGATTTTATTGAACATGTTTTGGTACATACAGGACAGCACTACGACGACAAAATGTCGGCACAGTTTTTCAAAGAATTAAACATTCCTCAGCCTGATATCAATCTGGGAATAGTCGATGGGACTCACGCCGAGCAGGTTGGAAATACAATGATTGAATTTGAGAAGGTAATTCGTGAGCAAAAACCTCATTGGGTTGTAGTTCTAGGAGATGTGAATGCAACTTTAGCTTGCTCAATTACAGCAAAAAAAGAATGGGTAAAGTGTTGCCATATTGAAGCAGGATTGAGATCTGGCGATATGAAAATGCCGGAAGAAATAAACAGAATTGTTACTGACAGTATTTGCGATTTGCTTCTTACCCCAGACACCATTGCAGGTGAAAATCTCAGGAGAGAAGGGGCTACAGAAAAGCAAATCAAGTTTGTAGGGAATATTATGATTGATACTTTGGAGATGTTCCGAAACAAAGCTGAAAAGCTTGCAATTGACGAAATCCTGATTGAAAACAACATTTTCAATCCTCCCATTGAAGGCAGATTTATTCCACCCGAGCCGCCTAAAAGATATGGATATGGCATTGTAACTCTTCATAGGCCATCTAATGTGGATGATTTAGCGTATCTCACAGAGTTAGTGAATTTTTTATGCAATGAGGTTGTAAATGATATTAACCTTATATGGCCAATTCATCCAAGAACCCTAAAAAACTTACGAGAGTTTGACCTATGGGAAAAAGTGAAGCGAACAAGAGGAATGATTTTGCTTGACCCCGTCAGCTATTTGGAAATGCTCAGGCTTAATATGGATGCAAAAATAGTTTTTACAGATAGCGGAGGTCTGCAAGAAGAGTGCACCGTTTTAGGCACACCTTGCCTTACGTTTAGATGGAATACAGAAAGACCTGTAACACTTACAAATTTTGGTGGAGTTAGTGTTCTTGTTGGTAATAATATCGAAAAAATCAGAGAAGAATATCTGCATGCAGTTGCTTCACCACGTAGGCCTGTTAGACCTGCCTTGTGGGATGGCAAAACCGCCGAACGTTGTCTAAAGGCGATATTGAATTATTGATATAATTTTAACATCAAATGAAGAGACGCCATGCATGGCGTCTCTGAAAATGGATCTTTGAAAACATTTTCGTTATAGAAAAAACATATGAAAAACGTAATATTTTCTCTTCTTTTTATTGCAATCTGGTTTGGAGTCTCATCTCAATCTATTCCGGAACACACATCCAACAAAGCCCTTTACGACTTTATCGATGAACTTGCAAATAATCATGTTATTGAAATTAGTAGTGTAGCAAAGCCCTACTCAAGAGAGTTTATTGCCAAACAACTTGACATAGCAAATCAAAAAAAGGAAAAGTTATCACAAAGGCAGCTGCATATTCTATATCAGTATATTAATGAATTTTCGCTTGAGTTGAATATCCAAAGAGAGTCAGACGTTACAATTTTCAGAAAAGATTCAACTTTTTTATTTAGCCTTTTTCAACCAACGCTTGATTATAAAGATTCTATTTTTCGCTTTAGTCTTAAACCCATCTATGGAATCCAATTTTATACAAACAACAATGGACAAATACGCCACACATGGGGCGGGGCAGAGATTAATTCATATATTGGCGATAATTGGTCGGTCTATGTGAGCCTAAGAGACAACCAGCAAAAAGGAGGCAGACTCTCAAGCCCAACTTATTTTACTCAAAACCTGGGCGGTGTGTACAAAGGTGTAACAGGCGGAGGTGCAGGAGGTGAGTTTAGTGAAATGAGAGGTGGGATTTCCGCATCATGGAATTGGGGTGCAGTGTTTTTTGAAAAAAATCATGTGTTGTGGGGCGATAATTACAACGGCGCAAATATTTTCTCAGGACAAACACCTTCGTTCCCAATGCTTAGGTTGCATTTGAACCCTGCCAAGTGGCTAGAATTTGATTATTTTCACGGATGGCTTAATTCAATGGTTGTTGATAGTATGAGAACATACACGCCATATGAAGGATCTCTGATTAAGGAAGTTTACAGGAAAAAGTATGTCGCAGCAAACATGTATACCCTAAAAATTCTTCCCAGATTAAACATATCGATTGGTAATTCAGTAGTGTACGATGACGAAAATGTAAACCCGGGTTATCTTATCCCATTCTTTTTTTATAAGTCTGTAGTGCATACACAAACATCAGGACTTAAACACAATCACAACTCTGCCATGTTCTTAAATATTAGCTCACGACAAATTAAGCATCTTCATGTTTATGGAAGTTTTTTTATTGATGAATTTTCTAAAACAAGAATTGGCGACGATGAAAGGAATAATTTCACGAGCACTAAAGCAGGTGCTAAACTTAGTAATTGGCCAATACGAAATGTTTCTATAACCGGAGAGTATACATATACTTATCCAATGACTTATCAACACAGAACTCCTACAACAACCTTCGAAAGCAACAATTATAATCTTGGCCATTATCTTAGATCTAATGCAAGAGAATTGTTTTTGGCAATAAACATTCAACCGTATAAAGGTCTTATGCTTGGAGTATCATACACCAAAGCTGAGAATGGCAATGAGTATCCATATCTTTATGGAACAGGAAGTGTAGATGATAAGCCTTTTATGAAAGACATCACCTGGTCAAACGAAACTACCGCCATTAATGCCAAATATCTTCTTTACAATAACTTTAGCATTTTTGCCGAGGTATATTATATGAATATTCATGGGTATAATGTAGATGGTATAACAGCTCAGCAATATCTTGACATGTTTTCTCCAACACTATTTCACGGAAAAACAACCACGTTCTCTTTTGGCTTTCAGATGGGATTTTAATTAATACAAACATCAATGAAACGTTACCTAATTTATCTATACTTAGCAATAATATTAGCACTTATTTTAATCCCATTAGAAAAAACAACATTTACTGACATTAATGATGTCTATGTTCTTGAATTTCGTGTTGATTACTTATTTCATATCATTCTATTTTTACCCTGGGTATTTGTTTGTCATTTGTCTTTCGGCAGACTCACAACCAAGGGAAAATTATTTGTTTTGTTTGCCGGTGTATTAATAGCCGCTGTATCAGAACTCATTCAGCTAATGATTATATACAGGACATTTAATGTAAACGACCTGCTTTTTAATATATCAGGGATACTAATTGGAGCTTTTTTTTGGTTAATTATTTCAAAAAGAAACAAATAGCAGCCAAAATCTTGTTAGAATTTTATTTTTAACTTTGTAAGATAAAAAACCATTATATGCTAAAAATTGTAAGTATTGCATCAACTCCGCAAAACCTTGTAAAACTTGCCACTATCGACAAGGCTTTAAAGAAATATCGCAAAAATGTAAAAAATATCATCTGTTTCTTAGGTCCTGAAAAAGACGAAAGAAATTCTTTGGGGAATTTTGTTGATCTCGACCTGCCAAGAACACATTGGTATGTGAGCTACGGAGAAGGTTCTGATGTAGAACAAGCTGCAACGTCAATGCTAGAGTTTGAGAAGATATTAAAGGTCGAAAAACCTTCTCTTGTTTTTCTTTCAGGCCATGAAAATGCCACTCTTGCCTGCGGAATAGCTGCCTCAAAAATGAATGTAACATTAGCACATATCGACGCAGGCTTAAGAAATTTTGACCGTGGAAGTCATGAAGAAATGAATCGTGTTTTAATAGATACTCTTTGCGATTATCATTTTGTTAGTGAGCATAGTGGAATGAAAAACCTTAGGGATGAAGGCGAAGAGAATAACAATATCTTCTTTACCGGTAATCCGCTTGTTGATAATCTTGAGATTTATTGGGATGAAATACAAGAAACAAAAGCTGTAGAAAAACTGAAAATTAAAGACAAAGATTATATTGTCGTTTTCTTTGAACACCCTGATAATCTCAACAACTTGCAAAGGATGAGGGAAATTGTTGACAAGCTTAACCGAATTGCAAAAAAATGTTTAATAGTATGGCCTTTAAGCCAAAAAGGGAAAAACAGTCTGTATGGCTTTATGCTCGACAAAAAGATTAGCAAGGATATTTTAGTAATGGATACTATTCCATATATTGAATTTTTGTCATTGCTGCATAAATCAAAAGCTGTTATGACAGATACTAGCGAAATTCAGGAAGAAACTACATATCTTGGAGTGCAGTGTATTACTATTAGAAAATTTACTGAAAGAATTGTAACTCTCGATGTTGGTACAAACCACTTGGTTGGTTTTGATGCAGAAAAAGCTGAAAAGATTACCGAAGATATTCTTGAAGGAACTGTAAAGCCGGGACGAGTGCCCGAAATGTGGGACGGTAAGGCAGGCAAAAGAATTGCTGAAATTACAGTTGAGGAAATTCTTGGAATTTCTGATGAGTCTACCGAATAATAAAATCTGTGGCATCTATTAAAACTTATTAATGCGCATATTTCTTGATTTAGGCCATCCTGCGCATGTTCATTACATTAAGAACTTCTATGCTATAATGCTTGAGAAAGGGCATGAATTCTTTATTACAGCTCGTGATAAAGATTGTACTCATGCTCTTTTAAGGCACTATAGAATTCCTTTTTACAGCAGGGGAAAGGGTGGTAAAAATTTATTTACCAAAGGGCTGTATTTGATAAAAACGGATATTAAACTTTTTGGTTTGGCAAAAAAGTTTAACCCCGATGTTTTCTTAAGCTTCTGTAGCCCTTATGCTGCGCATGCTGCTGCGCTATGCGGAAAAACATCAGTTGTGCTCGATGATACCGAAAAAAACAAATTCATTCAACTGATGTATAGGCCGTTTACTCAAAAAATTCTTACTCCTGATTGCTATATGCAATCTCTTGGTAAAAAACAGATTAAATTTCCATCATACCTTGAAATGTTTTATCTACATCCGAATAGGTTTACACCCGATCCATCAGTTCTTAAAGAACTTGAAGTTGAAGAGAAAGATAAGTTTTTTATTTTAAGATTTGTGTCATTGCATGCTAGTCACGATATCGGTAACAAAGGAATTAGCCTTGAACACAAGATAAGAATCGTAAATCGCCTTAAGGAATACGGCAAAGTGTTTATTTCGGCCGAAAACTCTATCCCCTATGAACTCTCAAAGTTTGCCTTTCCGCTTGCACCCGACAAACTGCACCATGCTTTATACTACTCTCATATGTTGTTCGGTGAAAGCGCCACTATGGCTTCTGAGGCGGCTGTTCTTGGCACTCCGGCGATTTATGTAAATAAGGATGGAAGAGGATATACATTTGAGGAAGAAAAAAAATATAATCTGGTCAGCAATTTTTCTGATGATTTAAATGGTCAGGAAAATGCCATGGAAAAGGCAATTCAGATTGCTTCCGACAATTTGTATAAAATAAACCTTCAAAAAAACAATGAGAGATTAATAAATGATAAGACAGATCTTACAGAATGGCTTATTAAATATGTTGAAACGCAATTCGGAGCAAGCATCAATTCATAAATAATAACAAAAATGAAACAAGCGTGATTCGCTAATCATAAAAAACGGATGAAAACTCTAAATTTTTTAAATGTATTTCAGATGAAAAAGTTAATAATAGCGTCAGTTTTAATTTTAGGATGTTTTACAATCATACAAAAATCTTATGCAACAACGGTTTTGTCGGAAAAAGCTGAAGTGTACTTACTTACTGCGAGCCCGGGGAATGAACTATACTCAGTGTTTGGGCATAGTGCAATTCTTATAGATGATCCTTACAATCAAATTGACAGAGTGTATAATTATGGCACATTTGATTTTAACACTCCGAATTTTTATATAAAGTTTATAAGAGGAAAACTCCACTATATGCTGTCTGTTGCTCCAATGCGATATTTTGAATATGAATACAGAATGTCGGGGAGGGGAGTGGTGCAACAAAAACTAAACTTAACGCCAGAAGAGAAGCAAAGGATTTTTGAATTTCTTGAAGAAAACAAAAAGCCCGAAAACAAATACTATTTGTACGATTTTTTCTTTGATAATTGCGCCACAAGAATTAGGGATGTTTTTGACAACTATGCAGAAATCAAATGGCACGAGTATCCTTACGATTTTGAGCAAACAACTCTTAGAGAGCTTGTTAGAAAATATGTAAACAACCTGAAATGGGAAAAATTTGGCGTTGATGTTGCACTCGGCATGCCTGTTGACAGAAAAGCCACAGCATGGGAATATATGTTTTTGCC
>CAZRNU010000137.1:0-7864 GCA_964601515.1 uncultured Bacteroidales bacterium
AACCGACAGTCTTTTTAATGTAAGGTGGAGAACAGAATTTGGTCAGATTGATGCGTCTGCAGCTGATATTTATGATTTTGCAATTACTAGTGATGGAGATTATTTGGTCTTGCTACATTATATGAATTATTGGGTGCCTCATTTTTTAGGTTATAGATATAACATCTTGTATAAGTTTTCTAAAACCGGAGAATTGCTTTGGCAGAAAAATATACGAAAAAACAACAACACCATTAGTTTTACAACCAACATTGTTTCGCTCGAAGATGATAAATTCTTACTCGTTTATGATAATTGTTGTGTAAAGCCACCAAATTTTTACGACTTGAATCAAATCATATTAACTGAGGAAACAGGAATATATTTAAGAGTGATTAACAATGATGGTGTAACTTTGAGTGAAAAAAGTCTGGTTGACTTTTTATCTGCTTATGTTACCACATACACAGGATATCAGCCTTATGGAACTACGGTAGAAAATCCAAATGAAGCATATCCGTGGTTTTATCCGTTGCAAACAATTAAAAATCCGGATAACACATTCCTTGTTACAGGAGTGCATTATCCAACAGGGCGTGGACTGAACTGGGCAAGAGGCTTTCTTTTAAAAATTGATCAAGATTTAAATCCGCTTTGGATAAGGTTATTCGATATAGATAATAAAAACTACAGATACGGTGCAAATAGAGTAGCACTGAATAGTATTGTTACTGTTGAAGATTTTCAGGATAATTCGCTGCTATCTGCAAGTAATACAAAAAAGATTTTTTTAGGAGGATCTTTTTTGTCTGTAGATTTTGAATTATCTAATTCACCTTATTATAACCCCCCAAATTACAATAACCCAAGTCAATATAGAATGTCGCTTTTTATTCCTCTTGATGAGTATGGCTGCCATGAGCCGGGATGTCATTTGGTAATTGACGAAGATGACGATGATGATATTTCAATAACTGTATTTGATGTATCTTCAAATACACTATTATATCCAAATCCCGCTAAAGATGTACTTCATGTAAGAATTGATGTTCCTCGTATTGAAGAAAAAACAAAGGTCATCTTTATTCAAGATATATCAGGAACAGGTATGATATACGATAGGTTTACAAAAAACGAACATACTGTATCAATAAAAAACTTACCTTCCGGCATTTACACTGCTTTTATAATGTGCGAAGGCCATATACTGAAAACCGAAAAAATCGTAGTGGTGAAGTAGGGTTTGAATTTTAGATTTACAATTTAATGAATCTACCCCTATTTCCCTATTTCCCCTATTTCCCATCCACAAACTCTTCGCCAAGTTTAAACCAACTTTAATCATGATACCATAATGCTTTATCTAAAGTTTTAATTTTCAGAAAATAACAAGTGATTTTACTTTTTTAAATCAAACCCTTTTTCCTATATTTGCCGAAAATTTTACAAAATTATTATTCAATATAAACACAACAAAAATTTGAAGGAGATTAATTTATGACAACAAAAAAGATCACAGCACAAGAAGCAATTGCATTAGAAGATAAGTATGGTGCGCATAACTATCATCCGCTACCTGTAGTATTATCAAAAGGTGAAGGTGTATTCTTGTGGGATGTTGACGGAAAACGTTATTATGATTTTCTTTCTGCATATTCCGCGGTAAATCAGGGACATTGCCACCCTAAAATTGTTAATGCTCTTACTGAGCAAGCTAAAACTCTTGCGCTTACCTCTCGTGCTTTTTATAACGACATTCTTGGTGTATATGAAAAGTATGTAACAGAGTATTTTGGGTTTGATAAAGTACTTCCTATGAATACCGGCGCAGAAGGTGTTGAAACTGCTATTAAACTTACTCGCAAATGGGCATACAAAAAGAAAGGTATTGCTGAAAACCAAGCCAAGATTGTTGTTTGTGAAAATAACTTCCACGGACGTACAACAACTATCGTTTCTTTTTCTAGCGACCCTGATGGTTATGGCGATTATGGCCCGTTTACTCCGGGATTCATCAAAATTCCTTACAACGATGTTAATGCTCTTGCAAAAGCTTTGGAAGATCCTACCGTAGCCGGTTTTCTTGTAGAGCCAATTCAGGGCGAAGCAGGTGTTTTTGTTCCTGATGCCGGTTATTTGAAAAAATGTGCTGAATTATGCCGTAGTAAAAATGTTCTTTTTATTGCTGATGAAGTTCAAACAGGTATTGCTCGTACAGGAAAAATGTTGGCAGTTGATCATGAAGATGTAAAGCCTGATATTCTAATTCTTGGTAAAGCTATTAGCGGCGGGTTGTTCCCCGTTTCTGCAGTATTGGCTAATGATGATGTAATGCTTGTTATTAAGCCCGGACAACATGGTTCTACATTCGGAGGAAACCCGATTGCATGTAAAGTTGCTATGGCAGCTCTAGACGTTGTTAAAGACGAAAAACTTGCTGAAAGATCAGAAAAACTTGGTGAAATTCTTAGAAGAGAACTCAAAGCAATTAAATCTGATATGATTACTCTTGTAAGAGGTAAGGGTTTATTGAATGCAATAGTTATTAAACCTAAAAATGGTAAAGAAGCATGGGATGTTTGCGTAAAAATGGCTGAAAATGGTCTTCTTGCAAAACCAACTCACGGTGATATTATTCGTTTCGCTCCTCCTTTAGTTATAACAGAAGAGCAACTAATGGAATGTGTTGAAATTATTAAGAAGTCTGTTCTTTCTTTTGAATAACACAAGCATTTTATAAAAACAAAAAGGGGCAAACCACTAGTTTTGCCCCTTTTTTTATGAAAGATGAATTTCAAAATTACTTAATTGCTTCTTCATATCTTCTTTCAACTTCTTTCCAATTTATAACATTCCAGAAATTTCCAACATATTCAGGTCTGCGATTCTGATATTTTAGATAATATGCATGCTCCCAAACATCTATTCCTAAAATTGGCATACCTTTTACATCAGCAACATCCATTAATGGATTATCCTGATTTGGAGTGCTGCTTACCTGAAGCTGCTTGCCGCTGTCAACAATAAGCCATGCCCAACCACTTCCAAATCGTGTTGCAGCAGCTTTATTAAACTCCTCTTGGAATTTCTCAAAACTTCCAAATTTTCCTTCAATTGCTGTAAGCAATTTTCCCGAAGGCTTGCCACCTCCTTTAGGACCCATTATGGCCCAAAACATTGTGTGATTCCAATGACCTCCACCGTTATTTCTTACTGCCATTGGGTATTTACTCATATTTGCAAACAATTCTTCTAAGGATTTTCCCTCCATTTCTGTGCCCTCTATCGCAGCATTCAGATTATTTACATAAGCCTGATGATGCTTTGTATGATGAATTTCCATTGTTTGTTTATCAATATATGGCTCTAAAGCGTCGTAAGCATAAGGTAATGCTCCTAATTCATGTTTTGTTTTCATATTTATTTCTAAGTTATTTGTTATATTAATTTTATTTGTTTCATTGTTTATCAAGCTGAATGAACTCATTGTAAGTATTATGAATACTATCAGCAAGCTGTTAATTAGTTTTTTCATTTTTTGATTCATTTTAATTGTTTTAAATTAGACTCAATATAAATAACAATGAGATTTGGATTTTGTTTAACTGTGCATGAAAATATTTTAATGAACAAATTGAGCTTGTTTATTGTTTTAATTATACTTTTGCAAAAATAAACAAGGATATAAAACAGGTGTTTTGCGCAAAACACTGGCAAGAACTATCTTTTCTAAAGCTGTTAAATTATGTATTATCGCATTGAAGCAGAAAATCTAGCACAATTATATAAAAATGCCGCCTCACAATTTGAAGCTCTTCCTGCATTTGCTGTTAGAAAAACTGCACTTGAATGGGAGCCTGTTTCATACAGAGACTTATATGAAAGGGGGCTTTGTTTGGCTACTGCATTAATAGACCTTGGCGTTAATGCCAGAGATCATGTTGGGCTTTTTAGTGATAATCGTCTTGAATGGATTATGGCTGATTACGCTGTGCAATGTTGTGGTGCCGCTGATGTGCCCAGAGGTCGCGATGTTTCTAATGCTGAGCTCATTTATATCATTAATCATTCAGGTTTAACAGTCACTTTTGTTGAGAATAGTGATATGGCCAAACGAGTTCTGGCAATAAAATGTCAATTGAATAATCTTAAGGAAATTATTGTTCTAAAATCTGAAGATAATTTGCCTGAAGGTGTTAGAAAGCTGGAAGATGTTTATCAAATAGGGAAGGAGCTTCGCGATAAAGGCGATAATCGTGTTGAAGAAAGGATGAAGGGAATTAAACCTGATGATCTTTTTACCCTTATCTACACATCAGGCACTACAGGTACACCCAAAGGTGTGATGCTTACTCATTCAAACATAATGTCGCAGATTAGAAATCTTCCCGGTAAGCATAACTGCAACGATAGGTCATTATCAGTGCTTCCTATCTGGCATATTTTCGAAAGAGTTATTGAAATGTACACAATCAGTTTCGGCGGTTGCACTTTTTATTCTTCTGTTCAGAATTTGGGTGAAGATATGCGCAATGTAGAACCAACTTTTATGGCATCAGCGCCAAGAATTTGGGAGAAATTATATGAAAGAATTCTTAAAAATGTTAAGTATTCTCACTGGATGAGGCAGATTTTATTCCATATAGCATATTATCTTGCAAAACAATACAAAGGCTCAATGTATTATTTAACAAATACAAATCTGCAAATGAGATTTGTTTCCAAGTGGGAAAGAATTTTAATGATGCCTATACATTTTGTCAGATGGCTTGTTGTTCTTCCTTGGTATGGGTTTTTTAATGCTGCTGTTTTGGAAAGAATACGAATGGGAGCAGGTGGTGGATTAAAAATTACGATTTCCGGAGGGGGAGCTTTACCCTATCATGTTGACAAATTTTTTAATAATGTTGGCATCCCTGTGCTTGAAGGATATGGAATGACCGAAACTACTCCGGTAATTTCTGTTAGAGAAAAATTAAACCTCATAGTTGGAACCGTTGGGCCTCCAATAAAAGAAACTGAAATCAAAATTGTAGATATAGAATCATCTCAAATACTCTACCCAAATAGCAATTTACCATATAACGGGAAAATGCAGAGGGGCGAAATTTGGGTAAAAGGTCCTCAGGTTATGAAGGGTTATTATAAAGAGCCCGAACTTACCGATATTACTATGAAAGATGGGTGGTTGCGTACCGGTGATTTGGGGGTTATTACTCACAATGATAATTTGAAAATATTAGGCAGATCTAAGGCTACGATAGTTCTAAAAAGTGGAGAGAATGTTGAGCCGGAACCAATAGAGATGAGTTTGCTGCAAAGTCCTTATATTGAGAATTGTGTTGTTTTAGGACAAGATAAAAAGTTTCTTGGTGTGCTGATAATTCCATCTTTGCCAGATGTTAGATTGCTAGGATTTAGTGAGTTGACAATAAAAGAACTTCTACATAACGACATAGCAATGAAAATAATTAGAAATGATGTTAAAAGAATCATTTCTTCGGCAAATGGATTTAAAAAACACGAACAGATTCGTTATATAGGATATCTGACCGAGAGCTTTAAGGTTGGTGACGAATTGACAAATTTGTTCAAACTTAAACGCCATGTGATAGAGAAAAAATACAGCGAACAGATTGATGAATTATTTAAAGAAGAGCTTAAAAAGTAAAAAATATGGAATTTACAACTCAATTATTATATCCGATAGATCAAGCATTACTGGCTCTAATGATTTTTGTTATTATGCTGGGAATGGGTGCCAGTCTGACTATTGACGACTTTAAAGCAGTTTTTAGAAGTCCGCGTGGAATTTTTATTGGTTTCGTTTCTCAATTTGGCTTTATGCCGTTTATTGCTTTTGCACTAGGATACATCCTGAATCTTGAACCTGCATTTGCAATCTCTCTTATTCTTATTGGTTGTTTGCCGGGTGGTACTACCTCAAATATGTTTACATATTTTTCGAGAGGATCTGTAGCTCTAAGTATATCCATGACTACTGCATCTACAGTTGTGGCAATTTTTATGATGCCGATTCTTTTAAATCTATACTCTGTCGGATATACAAGCCAGATTACCGCACAATTACAGGCAGCCGGCTCAGATACAGTATTTGTTATACCTACAGGAAATATAATTACTTCTTTAATATTGGTTCTTGTTCCGGTTGCTATCGGAATGTTTATTAGAAGAAAATGGGCTGATTGGGCAAAAACAGCTGAAGATACTGCCGGATTTATGGGTATGATAGTAATCCTGTACCTTATTGGCACTGCATTCATCAGGCATGGTAAGTTGTTTTTACAAACCCCTGTTGAAGTATATATTGGAGCTATCTCCATTGGGATAATAGGTTTCTTCTTTGGATATATTTTGTCACGTCTTTTAGGTATTGCACCAATTTTTCAAAGGGCAATATCACTTGAAACAGGTATTCAAAACGGACCTCTTTCATTTGCTGTAATTTTGCTAAGTTTTTCAGAGCCTATACAAAGTCAAATGATTTGGCTTGCAATTCTTTATTCTACATTTATTGTGATTAGTTCTTCAATTATAACTCTGATATTCCGAAAAATTGGGGCTTTTGATTATGATATTTATAGAAATACTCTGATACACAACCGCTTGTTCGGTGAGAAATATTTTACTCATTATCCAAAAAACTTTCTCCCAAAAAGAGTTGCTAAAGACCCAAGTCAGGGAAATGCACCGGCTCAGAAAAGAAAGTAAAAAGTGAGATTATTCATTCACTTTTAAATATGGATAAATTTTGAGGTAAGAATTTTCATCTATAAGTGCGGATTTCTTTATTTCTTCAACGCTTTTATATTTGCCATGCTGCTTACGCATCATTACGATTGAATTTGCAACGTTTTTTGTAATATATGGGTGGCTGTATAATTCATCAAATTCTGCGGTATTGATGTTTATTTTCCTTATTTGGTTATCTGTAATTATATTTTCTTTGATAGAATTATATCTTAAAGTATCTATCCCAAAAACTTCTAGTAGCTGCTCTGTAGAGTGAAATCCTCCAAGTAATTCTCTGTATTTTATTATTCGCCTGCTAAATGCTTGCCCTATCCCTTTTAGTTTTGTCAATTCAACTGAATCAGCTTGGTTAATATTTATAAGCTCAGGTTCGAAATGCTTTCGTGCTTTTTGTTTCGAGTGAATTTCTTCATGTGAAATACCAGCCATATTCTGAAACTGTGTTTTTTCTTCATTTGAGGTTTGATTTATAATGATATATGGTTCAATTTCATTATAAAGAGCATCTGTTATCCCATAAATCTTTTTTAAGTCTTCTTTCTTTGAAAAAATTCCTCCGGATTTTCTGAAATTATTTATAGTATTTGAAAGCCTGGCAGAAAACCCCATGTTGATTAATTCATCTGGACTAATTGAATTTGGGTCGAAGGGTTGTAGTTTTTTTATTGCTGTATTTGAACTTGTTCTTCTGTGCGTTATATCTATATCTTCATTTTGCTTTGATAAATTTAGTGTTTCAAGTTCTTCAATAATTTTTAGAAACTCAGAGTAATCTCTTTTCGAGGGCTGAGACATGCTTTTATAAACCGTAGGAGCTATTAATACAATAAACATCAAAGCCAGCAATACTATTATGCCCTTACGTTCATTTCTGGAAAATGTGAATAGGTCTTTTAGCATTTTATTGTATCAGGTCTTTTGTCTTTAGAATCGGAATTTTGGGATATAAAATGTTTTGAATTGTGTTTAAAAAACTCTGCAAAATTATACAAACAAATTAAAAAAAACAACAAAGCAGTAAAAAACGCATACAAAAAATTATTTACTTACAGCTTTTTACTGTTGCCCACCCCTAAGAAACTAGACTAAAAGTACTAATAAAAATCGTACT
>CAZRNU010000138.1:0-7811 GCA_964601515.1 uncultured Bacteroidales bacterium
GGACGACTTTGGGAAATCGAAAGGACGACTTTGGAAAATCGAAAGGACGACTTTGGAAAATCGAAAGGACGATTTTTTAGCTTGATTGGTTGCAAATATAAAACCGGTGGATATGAGATACTTAGGAATGGGAGTGAGAGAGGGGCAGTTGGGGTGCTGACTGCTGGGCTGCTGGTTACTCGATTAGCAGCTGTAATTCTTTCATCCGAAATTCATTGTTAATTGTCCATTATCCAACTTGTCAGTTTTTTTCTTTTTGCGACTTGCCTTTGTTTTAGGTTTTGTCTTAACTTCTATTTGTTTTGTGTTATTTGTTGGTTTTGATTTTAAAATTGGTGTTGTAGGTGGTTTAGAAAATACAAGTTTTGCAATCTCTGGATATTTTTTATCAATATATTTTTTTACTAATCCTGCATGTGATAATGGTTCTCGGATATTTTCGATATCACAATTTGTCTCATAGTCGAGCAAGATTAAATCTTTCTTTTTTGCTATATCAACAAGCAAGTCAATTTCTTTTGTAGTCACATTTTGTAAAACCCAAGCATAAGAAGGTAAATAGATTTGTTTTCTTGCTGTCAAATAGTCAAGTAATTCCTGTCCAAAAACTCCTTTTCTATGTCCCAACGGCTTTCCAAACTTGCGAACAGTCCTTTTAATTCCCTTCATGTCATCAATCTCAAACTTTGAAGTGTCTATATCTTCAAGTTCAAATACCTTTAAACCTTGCCAAATTCCTTCAACAGATTTAGCAAAATGATTTTGAGAAAATGGAACAGGAATATTTCCATGAGGATAAAATGGACTCAATTTCACAAAAGGAAAGTCACCTTTTGAAGTAACATCGATTACTTCAGCAAATGGGTATAACTTTGCCAATGTTTTTGAAGATTTCTTTTTATTTTCAACGTAAATCATACACGGTCAATGTTTTTAATAAACTCAATCGGAATTTTCTCTAAAATTAATACTTCTGCTTGATAATAAGGTTTATCGCTTTCGTCTAAATCAAAATGCTTGTTAAGTTTAACGATGTTGAACTTTATTCTTTTAAAATCATCTATTTCAGAACCAATACTTACATCGTTTCTTGTAGCATTTTTATTCGCGTATTTTGAATTTTTCCAAAAAACCACTTCTGGGTCAATCTCAAGAATAACAGGATTGTTAATACGATTTTGATTCAAAGCAATATACATCATAGGGTGGTTTCTTGTAAAACTAATCCTTACATAATTTTGAAGATTGTATCTGCGGTCAAGTGAACGAGATAAATCATCACCACCAGGCATTGGTATATCAATATTATTACTGACACAATAATGCCAAGAATATAAAGCACCATGTCTTTTTATTGATTGTAAATTTGCCCTGTCTGTAAAATGGTATAGAGTTTTAATATTGTTGTTATTTAAAACATTTTGGTATTGTTGCCAGTCTGGTTTGCATCTTTGTTGTCTAAAAATTTCTTTTTTACGTTGGGCTTCATTAATTCTTGCAATTTCTTCAAGTCTTTTGGCTTCTTGTTCTTGTTTAAGTCTTAAAGCTCTTAATCTATCTTCTTCCTGTTTTTGACGTTGTCTTTGTTCTCTTAATTTTCTTTCAGTTTCAGTTTCTCTTTGATGTGTCGTTGTCGGTTTATATGTTGTTGTAGAATTTGTCTTGCTACTGTTTGAAGTTTTGCTTCCACTATTTGCCCATATTATTATGATACCGATAATTAAAAATATGATGAATGTTCCCATGTGTGTCGTCTTTTATTATAGTTGGTAACTCGTTTATAACCCCACAAACTTACTACTTTTTCCATTCATAGAAAACAACTTTTTAATAAAGTCAGCTCTCAGGAAAAAGGATTTAATGGTCAGTTTGGTTTTGTAAGTAAACATTGTTTTTGCCGCAAGGAACTCAGTTTTTGCAATTAAAACCGCAAAACCTTCAATGCAAATATAAATCAATTTTTAAAATGCAATACATTTATTTTGCAACACAAGCCAGGCAGCTTACAAACTTTTTTAATCATTTCTTCCCCCTCCCAAAATCGAAAGGACGACTTTGGAAAATCGAAAGGACGACTTTTTGAGCTTGATTGGTTGAAAATATAAAGCCGGTGGATATGAGACACATAGGAGTGGAAGTGAGAGAGGGGCACTCGGGCTGTTAATTACTTGTGGGGCTGGCTAATCGATTGGCGTTTCGTTGGTTTTGTTCTTTCATATTGTTTTTTTAAATCTTACTTACTTTAAATTTATGCTCCTTGTTAAACTCCTTAGCAAACAAGAAAATTTCCAAAAGTAAATAGCAACACGATTTGTAAACAGGTAAATCACTATTTAACTTCATTTTTAAAAAAATCGATGGGGCTGCGCCCCATACCCAAATAATCAAATAGTCAAGGTGTCTTAATCCTTCAAGCAACGCACAGATAAACCATACACCTTAAGGGGTCTTGCTATGCTTACATATCTATCATTGTTGTATATGGCCCGGCACCAGGCCTCATCTATATCGTCCTCTGTAGCACTCCACCAGAAACCGCCTATAGTAAGGCTGACGAATGAATCACCCGGAAGACGAATACCACCTGGAAGGGCTGTAAAGCCTGTTTCGTTAGTTGCTCCATAGTTAAACAGTGCCCAATGCTTAGTTCCGGTTTCTTTAAGTTTTCCACCGGCAACGCTTTCACCTAGGTAATCAGTTAATTCTGTCCATTCCTCATCGCTAGGTAAATGCCAGCCCGCGGGGCATACATTCTTAGCTGTTTGCCAATCGTATAAGTAACCATAGGTTTCTATTAATCTGTTCATGTTACTATAAGCCCAATAGTTGCCACTTGTTGGCGCATAAGCGAGGTTCTCTGCCATCCATTCCTGGGCGCCGATGACTACAGTTTTGTAAACCTTGCCATCGCGTGGATCGGTAAAAGTGCTTCCGCTAATTCCTTTTTCTGTTGTAAAAGACAAAGCACTGCCATAAGCCGTGCCTACACTGTTGATAGCGTAAGCTCTTAAATAATATGTTGTGTTTGGTTCTAGATCAGTAACACTGCTTGTAAAACTGCCTGAACCTGTGCCATCCTCTGTTTTGTTGTCAGATATTGTTGGTGTTTGTCCAGTACTCCAACACACACCTCGTGATGTTACAGTTGCCCCACCGTCCGAAGAAATGTTGCCACCACACGTTGCTGTAGTCTGTGAAATGTCAGTAACTACCGTAGTTGTCAGTATAGGTATGCCTGTATTATTGCCCCCATTATTATCATCATCTTTTTTGCAACTGCTTGCAAATACTATGAATACTCCCAGTAATAATAATGGAAAAATCAAATTGTTTGTTGTTCCTCTCATTATTTTTAAATTTAATTGTTAATACTCATTTTAGTTATCAACTTTTGCCAATGTTTGATGCTGTTTTTCTCCAATGAACGCCAACTCGTTTATAGCCCCACAAACTTACTACTTTTCCCATTCATAAAAATCACTTTTTAAAAAAGTCAGCACTCAGGAAAAAGGATCTCATGGTCAGTTCGGTTTTGTTAGGAAACGTTGTTTTTACTGCAATGAACCCAGGCTTTGTAATTTAAACCAACAACCCTCGTTGCAAATATAAATCAATTTTCAAAATTCAAAATAACATTTTCTTATAACATTAGTCATTATGTTAAGAAACCTTCCCGTTATCCCGAACCATATGCAAAGTCTGTCTTTTGGTTTTAATATTACTGCCAACTCATTCATAGCTTCACAAACTTACTGCTTTTTACCAGTACTCAAAAAATATCATCTCTTTTTTTAGACCCGAATTTACAAATGGCAAGGTTTATTTGAGAAGAAATTAAGCAAACCCTGGTGAAAGTAAGAATATGAGATGATGCAGTTTGATTTCTGCATATTAATTGTCAGGATTCGGCATCTTTTCCTGAAAAAATGTTCATTTGAGCTGAGGGTCGTTTATTTTTCAGGGTTTTAACATATGCAGTCCAGTTGTTAATTGAAATATTCAGGTTAAAGGTATTGTTTAAGGTGTCAATCTCTTTTTGAATATCCTGCCCGGGAAAAAGTGTTGCCAATTTATACAGGTCAATCCTCATCAGTATATCTTTAGTAAAGGTGCGTTTTGCATCGGCAAAAGTTATGGCCTGCAAAAACTCTTTGGTTATGTCTGAATTCAGCAGTATACTTGTATATGCTGCAAATTCCAGGTTGTCAAATCCCAGTAAATAGCAGGTGTCATCCAGCATCAGGGGTTTGTTGTTTGCCGGTAAAATGAGGCTGAAACTGAATGTTTTATACAAGCCGGAAATTGCAACTTTATACGGCAAAAAAGAATAATCTCCTATGCCAAAGATCGAAAAGTCGGGTTTGTTGCTGTAAATACTCGATTTTCTTTGTTTGAACAGTTCTCTGTGAAAATTCAGATATTCATAGATTTTGGGATATTTCTGTCTGATACCGGAGGTATCCTGGCCAACTTTCTTTTGTGTAATTATGGTATATTTTCTTGATTGGCTAATTACTGATTGTTTTAAGTCAGAACTTTTCAGAATTCCAAAAATCAGATCTTCTTCAAGTTCTGTTTCCTGATTACGGCCATTAGTAAAATTACCATTTGAGCGCTCCAGTTCCATAACCGAAGCAAGATCGTGTTTTACACCCTGCCTCCACTCAAAAGGACAATCCCCGTCAATATAACTGCTGTGGCGATACAACCCTGTATCAGAAACAAATTTACCTGAAACCCAGCCGAATTCTTTAATGAACGGAGCTGATTGATAAAAATTATATTCCTTACAGGTGTAATGCGGTGATTTGTTTAGCTTACAAAATAACAAAGAGGCTTCTACCGAAACATTAAATTCTTTTTTACTGTCAATGGTCAACTTTTCAATATCTGAGATTTTGTATTTCCGCTGAAGCTGGTCGTATACAATATTCTTAATAACGGAATTTTTAACCAAAAAACCCATATGTCCGGAAGAATGCTGAAAAGCATCAAACATCATCAGGGTTATGTATTCACCAATGTCAAAGTTTCCTTTTCCTGTAATGGCATCAAAGCCACTGTGTTTTTTAAAGTTCGATTTCTGAGGTAAGTTATCTGAATCCAAACTGCTTAGTTTGGAGTTGGTTACCCAGGGCGGATTTCCTAAAACCAATATCTCACCTTTAATTTTATCAGCAATTGAGCTGAAATCAAATTCAAACACGTTATTATGAAAAATTTCAATTTTTGGTTTGTTACTGTCAGGATTTGATAGGTAATAATCTATAATACTAAACTTGGATTCCCATGTGTAAGGTTTGTAAATTTCAATTCCGATAATTGTTTCAATCTGTTGAAATACTGTTAGTGCAGCTACAATAAAGTTGCCCTTGCCGCATGTTGGTTCTATAATAATTTTTGGGTTTATTTTTTTTTGATTCCGAAGAAACTGCGACACTGATTTTGCCAGATTTGAATTGGTTTGAAAGTCGCCGTATTCAGTCCGGTCAGGCTCAGAAGCAATAAGACTGCTGCAGGAGATTGTTTCTTTGAAAATATCATATTCCTGTTGATTGCCAAAAAAGTTAAGAATGCCAAAATCATCTGCCAACTTTTTATTGGCAATCTCAAAAAGAGTTACCAGGCTTAATTTTTCGTTAAGCAAACCGGCTGCCTGATGAGAAATGTTTGCTTCAAAAACTTTCATCATTTTTTGTAATTATCTACTATTTTGGTAATTCCTTTTACATTTTTATTTAAATCAACAATTCGCTGATACTGCAATCGCCATTGCAAGGCGTTGGATATGGTAAGATATCCTTGTTCAGGCGGATTTATTAATATTTGCTCTGCCAATTGTGCTAATGTGATTTCGTCTGCCGGAATGTTTTTATCCTGCAGATAGGCAATGATATCTGCTTCATTGGCCTGATCTTTTATCATTTCACGCAGTCGGTATGTGGTGGTGTAATCTGCACTTCTTTCTTTGGAGATGAATGAGCAGCTGACAAAATTCAATGTTGCGGTTTTTGATTGCGGATTATCAGTTTTATCATAAACAAACACCAGCAGATTGTAGCCAAGCCCGTAAATTTTCTGTTTTGCATCCTTAAAAGGGCAGGAGGATTGTGGTTGTTTGATAGAAGTAACCTTAATATCAGTTTTAATGTCGTCTGATGGCAGATCAATTCCGCTGGCAGAAGAGCCTATGGTAAGAAGATATTTGTCGTCTAAATGCTTTTTGAACTTGTGCTCAATGAATGTGCCAACAGCCTTTCCGTCAGTTACTCCAAAAAGTTCTTTGTTTTTGTAAACAGATTCTGCTTTACAAAATTCTCTGGCCTCTTCAATAAGTTTCTTGATGGTTAATTTTGCTTTCATACCTGCCAATTTATATGCCGCTAAGGTACTATTTATATTGGTTTGTTTGTTTGCCCGGAATGGTGGGTTTTATAAGAGGTTTGATAAAGACTGCCCTGCACTGACAATAAATGTTAAAAATGTATTAAAAGTATCAGGTGATATAAAGACTGAGATGAATAAGAATTTAAATAGAATGCCTGCTTTGCTCCGGAATGGGTGGCCTACTTTAGTCCGGAATGGGTGGCCTACTTTGCTCCGGAATCGTGGCATACTTTAGTCCGGATTATTCAGCAAGGAACCCAGGTCTTGTAGTTTAAATCATCAACCTTCAATGCAAATATAAATCAATTTTCAAAATGCAATACATTTATTTTGTACCATAAGCCAGGCAGCTTACAAACTTTTTTAATCATTTCTTACCCCTGCCAAAATCGAAAGGACGACTTTGGGAAATCGAAAGGACGATTTTGGGAAATCGAAAGGACGACTTTAGGAAATCGAAAGGACGATTTTGGTAAATCGAAAGGACGATTTTAGGAAATCGAAAGGACGACTTTTAAGCTTGATTTATTGAAAATATAAAACCGGTGGATATGAGACACTTTGGAGTGGAAGTGTGAGAGGCGCACTGGGGCAGCTAACTGCTGGTGGAGCTGTCACTCGATTAGCTGCTGCCTTTTCTTTTCCATTTTACGTTTCGTTCATCAGTATATTCAAGTACTCCTTTTTCAGTGTTAAAAATAAAGTAAGTTATTCCTTCTTTAATATTTATTCTTGAATACGTTGCTTTCCTGCCATCGAAAAAGTAAGTATTTTCATCAACTATTGTCACGTTGTTCTGCAGTTCCTGACCACTAAATATTATTCCTAAGAAACATATTTCTGTAAATGTGTTTTTTCTAGATGATGTATTCTCAATTAACACTAATCGCTCACTTTCTTCTCCTTCATTGAGTTTAACAAATTTATGATAGCTTCCTGTAGTCAATTTATATGTAACTTCCATCCAGCGAGTATCATAGTATCCTGATTGAAAATCTCTTGTTGAAGATTCATTAGTGTCAGTTTTAAAAAAGATGATTGTATCAAACTCATTTCTTTCGGAACTAAAAATCAAGGTGTCAGTGTTTTTGTATGGAAAAAACCATTTAAGGTCGTTCGAACTAAATTCTTTTACTTTGCCTACATAGCATGAATGAGAGATAAGGCATGTTATAATTGATACAAAAAAAATAGTTACTTTTCTATTCTTCATGTTATTTCTCTATTTTCAGGTTGTCTCAAGGATGCAGCTAAAGGATGGCGGTATGGTTAGTTGCCGATTTCGAAGCACTTTCAAGCCTAGTTACAACTATTTTTGACACGAGCAGTGCCGCTCGAATACCCACTGCACCGGCAATTAACTATACCGCGTGTGTGTGCCCTGCATGGCTGCAGCGCACACTTGTTGTACGCTCTGGAAAAAG
>CAZRNU010000139.1:0-7677 GCA_964601515.1 uncultured Bacteroidales bacterium
GCAACGCATTTTTGCTTGAAGCAGGCAGGGCAGGAGCTGATGTTTTTAATGATGACGGTACTTATAAATATCCATCTTATGTTCAGGATATAATGGGACCAATGTGCTTTGATTATGGTTTTGGCCCTTTTAGATGGGTTTGTGCTTCAAACGACCCTGAAGATCTTAGAAAAACTGACATGATTGCAGCAAAAATTCTCAGAGAAATGTTGGAAACAGAGCCGGATGAAATTAAGCTTCAACTTGCTGATAATCTTAGATGGATTGAGCAGGCTGAGGAGAATAAGCTTGTTGTAGGTTCTCAGGCAAGAATTTTATATGCTGATGCAAAGGGTAGAATAAAAATTGCTGAAGCATTTAATAAAGCTGTTGCTACTAAGGAAATTTCTGCTCCGGTTATTCTTGGTCGCGATCATCATGATGTGTCAGGTACAGATTCTCCTTATCGCGAAACTTCCAATATTTATGATGGTTCTCAGTTTACGGCTGATATGGCAATCCATAATGTAATTGGAGATAGTTTCAGAGGTGCAACCTGGGTTTCCATTCACAATGGTGGCGGTGTTGGCTGGGGTGAGTCAATAAACGGAGGATTTGGAATGGTGCTCGATGGCTCCTACGAAGCAGACCGAAGATTAAAATCAATGCTTTTCTGGGACGTAAACAACGGTATTGCCAGAAGAAGCTGGGCAAGAAATAAAGAGGCAGTTTTCGCTATTAAACGAGCAATGCAAGAAGAACCAAAGCTTAAAGTAACTATACCGAATATGGTTGATGATGGTATAATTGATGAATTGTTTTAATTGAAACCATGCTTTCATAAATTCATGATTTTTAGTAATTTTAACGCATTAAATATTTTAGCCATGAAAACAAACCTGAAAAAATATTATTCGACAACTTCATTAAAAAGCTTATCCATGAAAAACATATTGTTAATGTTTGGAATATCTTTAATATTTATCCTTCCCTCGTGTGAAGTTGAAGATATAAATGCCAGAAATAAATTTCTTGGTACATGGAAAGTTTCTGAACTTAGCTCTTACTATGGCCCTCCGCCTATGACATATAATGTTAATATTTCTGCCAGCAATGATGACGTTGATGAAATTATTATTTCTAACTTTTTCAATATGGGTACGTCAGAAAAAGTTTATGCTTATGTGTCTGGAAATAGCCTAACAATTCCAAGCCAAACTATCTGTGATGATTCAATAACTGTATCCGGAAGTGGTTCATTCAGAACAAGTTCAAATGATATTTCTTTGAGCTATTCTACAAACGATGGAGCAATACTAGATAATCTTACCGCTACTCTTACAAAACTGTAATATTTTAGAATGAGATTATTTATAGGTTTAGATCTTCCAAATGAGATTAAATCAAATTTGTTAGAATTTCAGAATGATCTCAAAAATGACGGAGTAAAAGGGTTCTATAAAAGAGTTGAGAATTTTCATTTAACAATAGAATTTCTAGGTGAAATATCTATAAATAAGTTAAATGATTTGAAAGAAATTATCTCTAAAGTTGCTTTAAATCATAAAGTTTTTCTACTTGAATTGTCCGGTTTAGGTTGTTTCCCATCATTAAAAAGACCCCATACTTTATGGTCAGGCTTCAAAGGTGAACTTGATAAGCTTCATGCTTTACAGGTCGATTTAAGGAAAGCTCTTTTAAATAAAGAGTTCATATTAGAAGATAGATTATACAAGCCTCATATGAGTTTGATCTCTCGTCCTGATTTTTGTGATAAAGAATTATCAGAATATAAGGACAGGCATTTTGGAAAGTTTGAAGTTAATGAGGTTGTGCTTTTTGAAAGTAAGTCTGAAGGTGGCAAGAGGATTTATAATAGAGTTTTTTCATCCAAACTAATTTCGAAAACTTAATCATCAGTAGTTTTTTCCTCCATTAATATCAAAGAATTGATCACTTCATCGTGTATCGTGTTAATCATTTCCCTGTCAAGAACGTAGCAATTTATCGCATCAATCAATTGTTCTCTGTTTGTATTATGCTCCTTGAAAAGTGAGTTATAGTATAATGCAATTGAGTCTTTTAAATCGTCGCTGCCAATATGAACTATTTCAAAATAGGCTTCAATCATGTAAACATCTGTCATAATAGCTACAAACTTCTCTCTTTCCATTATATCATCACAGCTGCTATTTTTCTCAAAATATGAGCAAGATGTTAGCAACATCACAATCATTAAAAAGAATAGTCCATATTTTCTCATCTGTAACATATTATCTGTTAAATTCCAATGACATTCCTCTTAAACTGTCATTAATAATGCCATTGTTATAAACAATTCTTCCATTAATTATAGTGTAATCAACCGATGAACTAAATTCTTGACCCTCGAAAGGCGACCATCCGCACTTGTAAAGAATATTACTTCTTTCAACTATCCATTTCTTGTTTAAATCAATAACAACCATATCAGCAAAGTAGCCCTGTTTAATAAACCCTCTTTTTTTCACATTGAAACATATTGCCGGGTTGTGACACATTTTTTCTACAACACTTGTAAGAGTTATTTTTCCATTTTTGCAATTTTCTATCATCAAAGGAAGTGAATGCTGCACCAATGGCCCTCCCGAAGGACATTTTGTATAAATATTTTGTTTCTCTTCAAAAGTATGAGGAGCATGGTCGGTTGCAATTACATCGATTTTGTTATTTAGCAGAGCATCCCAAAGTTCATCCCTGTCAGATAATTCTTTAATGGCCGGATTCCATTTTATAAAGCTTCCTTTTGTTTTATAATCATCCTTGGTAAACCATAAGTGGTGAACACATACTTCTGCTGTAATTCTTTTGCTTTCATTTAAAGGAGAATTATCTAAAAGAGTCATCTCTTTAGCTGTGCTAAGATGCAATATATGTAACCTGGTGTTGTATTTTTTTGCAAGTTCTACTGCCTTTCTGCTCGAAGTATAGCAAGCTTCAGCGTTTCTGATAACAGGGTGATATTCTATAGGAATATTTTCTCCAAATTTTTCAATTGCTGATTTTGTATTTGCTTGTATAATGCTTTCCTCTTCACAGTGAACTGCGATAGGGATATTGTTTATAGATGAGAAAATCTTAACCAAGCTTTCCGGATTATCAACAAGCATATTTCCTGTGCTTGAGCCCATGAAAACTTTAATGCCACAAACATTTCTAATATCTGTAGCTTTAAGTTCTTCAACATTGTCATTTGTTCCACCAATGTAGAACGAGTAATTTCCTATGCTTTTATCGGCTCCAATTTTGAATTTTTCTTCTAGGGCTTTTTGCGAAACCGTTTGAGGATTTGTATTAGGCATTTCCATAAAAGATGTAATACCTCCGGCAACGGCGGCCAAAGATTCTGAAAAAATATCTCCTTTGTGAGTAAGTCCGGGTTCGCGAAAATGAACCTGGTCGTCTATAACTCCCGGAATAACAATTCTTCCTTTTACATCAACTATTTCAGAAGAATTTGTAATGCTTTCAGGAATTACTTCATTCTCATGAAAAATATGTTCTATGTAGGGCTGAATAATATAAATATGACCTGTGAAGTCTTTTCCTTCATTAATTATTCTTGCGTTTTTCAACAAAAGGTTTTTCGACATAAAAGGAAATTTGTTGGAGAGTTATCTTTCAGTAGCAATCGCAGTTGCTTTATACTTTCTGTAATATCCCAAAATGCTCTTAATCCTAAGTTTTATAACACCAAAAATAGCTTCCTTAAAAATTCCTTTACTCATTTTTGATGTTCCTTCAGATCTGTCAGTGAAAATTATAGAAACTTCCTTAATCTTAAATCCAAGTTTCCACGCAGTATATTTCATTTCTATCTGGAAAGCGTAACCTATAAAACTTATCTTATCAAGATCAATAGCTTCAAGGACCCTGCGAGTATAACACTTAAATCCTGCAGTAGTATCTCTAACTTTCATCCTGGTAATAAACCTCACATAGGCTGATGCGTAATACGACATTAAAACTCTGCCCATAGGCCAGTTTACAACATTTACTCCATTAATATACCTGGAGCCAATCGACATATCGAATCCTTCAATAGCACAAGCTTCATAAAGTCTGATTAAATCATCAGGATTATGCGAGAAATCGGCATCCATTTCGAAAATGTATTCATAATTTCTTTCGAGTGCCCATTTAAATCCTTTTATGTATGCAGTTCCAAGTCCAAGTTTGCCTGCCCGGGTTTCTAGAAATAATTTTCCTTTAAATTCAGTGATAAGTGATTTTACAATTTCAGCAGTGCCATCTGGAGAGTTATCATCAATAACCAGTATATGAAATTCTTTTGATAAAGAAAAAACTTTACGAATTATCTTCTCGATATTCCCTTTTTCAATATATGTTGGTATTATTATTAAACTATCACTCACTTCACCCTGGCTTAAAAATGATTGGTAAAATTAATTCATTATTCTATTCAATCAAAATAACATATATAATTTTTGAAAATTTAGGCATTTCAAACAATTCATTATAAGTAATTTTGCAGAACTCTTTATTTTAACGGCAAGAAATATGATTTATTTTGACAACGCTGCAAGCACGCCTGTTTTTGAGGAAGTTTCAGAACATATGTACATGTTGCAAAAGCAAGTTTTTGGTAATCCTTCTGCTCTTCACTCATTTGGTCGCCAAGCCAGAGTTGAGGTTGAAAGGGTTAGGACTCTTATTGCAAAGAAGATGAATGTGCAGCCTGCTGAAATCTTTTTTACTTCTGGAGGTACAGAAGCAAACAATGCTATATTATGGGGTTGTGCTTTGGATTTGGGCAGAACAAATTTTATTACAAGCCCAATCGAACATCCTTGTGTTTTGAGAACTCTTGAAAAGATTGTTAAGACATTACCTGTAAATATGCATTTTGTTGATATTGACAATAAAGGTCATATTGATATAAATCATCTTGAGTTACTTCTTAAGAATAAAGAAAATGCAGTTGTTTCTTTAATGCATGCTAATAATGAAATCGGATTGCTGCTGCCAATGAAAAACATTTCCGATTTATGCAAGCAATATGGCGCATTGTTTCATTCTGATATTGTTCAAACTGCCGGAAAATATAATCTTGATTTTCAAAAACTTGGGTTTGACTATGCTGCCGTAAGCGCGCATAAATTTCATGGACCCAAAGGTGTAGGTTTTATGTATGTTAAGTCGGGTTGTTTTTTTAACTCATTTATAACAGGAGGCATGCAGGAAAGAAAGATGAGGGCAGGAACAGAAAATGTTATTGGTATTGCCGGAATGGGAAAAGCTTTTGAATTGGCACTTGAGAATATTACTGATACAATGTCTTATGTCGCTTCCATTAAAGCAAGGTTGTTGCAAATGTTAAATGAAGAAATTCCTGATGTTATTATTAATGGCAGTTCGCCGGAAAATTCTCTATACTCATTGGTAAATATTTCATTGCCAAAGCGTTATAATAGCGAGATGTTGTTGGCAAATCTTGATATTGAAGGTATAGCCGTTTCAACAGGAAGTGCATGCAATTCCGGTTCAGGTAAAGGTTCTCATGTGCTTACCGCACTAGGTGCTGACCCGGAAAGGCCCTCTGTTAGGGTTTCTTTTTCTCGATTTAATAAACCTGAAGAGGTTGATAGATTTGTGGAAGTGTTGAAGAAGTTAGGTGGGAAATAAGGGTATAAGGGTATAAGTAAATTGTTATGTCAAAGAAAATTGCGTTTCATACTTTGGGTTGTAAGCTGAATTTCAGCGAAACATCAGACATTAGCAGGTCATTCTCCAATAAGGATTTTGAGGTTGTTGATTTCAGTGCTCAAGCTGATTTCTATGTTATAAATTCTTGTTCTGTAACTAAAAAAGCTGAAAAAAAATGCAAGTCTATTATAAACCAAGTTGTCAAAAGAAATCCGAATGCTTGTGTTGCTGTAATTGGTTGTTTTTCGCAAATAAATTCTGAAGAATTGAGCAAGATTCCGGGGGTTGGTCTTGTGCTTGGAAATGCTGAAAAGTTTAATCTGTTTGAACATCTTAACAGTTATAATTCCTCAAGCAAAGAAACATTGCTAAAAAAGCCGGAATATAAAGATCTTGCTGAGTTTAAGCCAAGTTATTCTATTGATGGCAGAACCAGATCTTTCTTTAAGGTGCAGGATGGATGTGATTATTTTTGTGCATATTGCACAATACCGCTTGCCAGAGGAAAGAGTAGAAGCAATACAGTATCTGAAACTTTAAAAATTGCAGAAGAAATCACTAAGTCTGATATAAAAGAAATTGTTCTAACAGGTGTAAATATTGGAGATTTTGGTAAAAATAATGGAGAGTCATTTTATGATTTGCTTTTAGAACTTGTAAAACTAAAAGATGTTGAAAGGATTCGTATATCTTCTGTTGAGCCCGATTTGTTGAGTGATGATATAATAGAACTCGTTGCTTCAAATAAGAAATTAATGCCTCATTTTCATATTCCTCTTCAATCCGGTTGCGATGAAGTACTTAAAGATATGGGCAGAAGATATGACACAGCTCTTTTTTCTTCCAGAATAAATAAAATTCGTAATCTTATACCCAACGCATGTATAGCAATTGATCTTATTGTTGGCTTTCCTTCGGAAAGTGATGATTTGTTTGAAAAATCTCTATGGTTTATTGAACAGTCGGATGTGTCGTATGTGCATGTTTTTACGTATAGTGAGAGAGATAACACGCGGGCTCTGAAGCTGGAGTCAAAAGTTTTAGGAATGGATAAAAATCATCGATCAAAGAAAATGCATGAATTGTCTGAAATTAAATTGATGAATTTTTATAAAAAGAATATAGGAACAAGTGCCAAGGTACTCTGGGAGAAAGAGAATTTGAAGGGATTTATGTATGGCTTTACCGAGAATTACATAAAAGTGAAAACTCATTATAATGACAAACTTGTAAATTCTGTTACTGAAGTTGTTTTGAATGATTTGGATGAAGGAGTTTTTAATGTGATAATGTGATAAGGCGATGATGCGATAATGAGATATTGAGAGGGGGAGTTGATGAGATGAGGCGATAGGTTGGTGTCAGGTATCGGGATTTTTAATAATAATTGAAAGAAGAATACTAAATTTTTTTATATGGAATTAATGAGGATTTGTGAAGAGGTTTGTGAAGTCGCTAAAATGACCGGAGCTTTTCTAAGGGAAGAGGTTAATAAAATCAAATCTGAAGATATTGAATCTAAAGGCCTTCACAATTTTGTTACTTATGTGGATAAGAATGCTGAGGAACAAATTGTTTCTCAATTAAAATTGCTTATCCCAGAGGCAGGTTTTATTGCAGAGGAAGGTACAGAATCTATAAAAGGCGAGAGGTATAATTGGGTTATTGATCCATTAGATGGAACAACCAATTTTATTCATGGGTTGCCATGCTTTAGTATTTCAATTGCACTTATGGATAATGATGAAGTTGTAATAGGAGTGATTTATGAGATAAATCTTGATGAGTGCTTTTATGCTGTGAAAGGAGAAGGTTCATTTCTTACTGGTAAAAAAATTTCGGTTTCAAGAGCGACAACTATAAACGACAGTCTTTTAGCTACTGGTTTCCCATATTACGACTATTCCAGACTGGATAAGTATATGGAATTATTCATTTATTTTTTGAGAAATTCACGTGGAGTTAGAAGATTGGGCAGTGCAGCAGTTGATT
>CAZRNU010000140.1:0-7670 GCA_964601515.1 uncultured Bacteroidales bacterium
GTTATCAATAGAATAAATTAAAACAGCAACCAATTCAGCAGTTGACGAAACATCAACATTAGAAATCACAACATCAAAAAAAGTCGATTCAGGCTGAGGGTGATGATCTACAAGAACCTTAAAAGCCTTCGATTTAGTTAAAACTTCCGCAATATTATCAACTCGGGAAGGGTGGTTAAAATCAAGACAAAACACAACATCTGCATTCGCAATTTTATCATTAGCAAGCATCTGATTATCAGATGCAACAACAACCACATCATTAAAAGGCATCCAATGAAGAAACGAAGCATAATTATTTGGAACAACCACAGAGATATTATCCATTCCCTTAATTTTCAAATAACCAAAAAAACCAAGAGCTGAGCCAATAGCATCGCCGTCAGGATTTACATGAGTAAGAATGCAAATACTCTTCCCCTTATCACTTAAAAAAGATGAAATTTCATCTACTATATCATTGTTTAACTTCAATAATTTCATAAGGGCAAAGGTAAAAAAATC
Organism: uncultured Bacteroidales bacterium; assembly: GCA_964601515.1. Taxonomy (GTDB): domain Bacteria; phylum Bacteroidota; class Bacteroidia; order Bacteroidales; family UBA7960; genus PWND01. The sequence continues at coordinate 505 of CAZRNU010000140.1, forward strand.
ATTTGTTATCAAGGTTTTAAAATTGTAATGTTTTTTTAGTAATTTAACAGCTTAAAAACATTACTAATAAAACAAACCGAAACACCATGAGTAAAGGGATTTTCACACTTGCACTAATTAAACCAAACGCAGTAAAAAGTGGCTACACAGCTCCTATATTAGCAAAAATACACGAAGCAGAATTTCGAATTTCAGCAATGAAATTTGTACAACTTACAGTTGCTCAAGCCGAAATATTTTACAGTGCGCATAAAGGACAACCATTTTACGATGGATTGTTGGAGTTTATGACCTCAGGTCCGATAGTAGCTGCCATAATTGAAAAAGAAAACGCTGTTGAAGAATACAGAAAGATACTTGGCAACACCGACCCACGCAAAGCAGCACCCGGAACACTCAGGCATTTATTCGGAACACAACTACCTGCAAATGCAGTGCATGGATCAGATTCAGATGAAGCAGCAGAGAGAGAATGTAGTTTCTTCTTTTCAGCTTTTGAGAGGTATTAGGATATTACTTCGATTTATATTCGACAAAGGTTTTGTCTTTGTAAAGTATAATAACTTTGTCTATATCAGATTGATTTTCAAGAATTTGTTTTTTAATTGATTCCTCATCATCTGACAGTAACTTTCTGGGAGTTCTGTGATATACAGCACTTTCTTCGTCTTTTGCTATTATTTCAGGTTTTTTGTCTATCTCTTCTGCGAAACTAAATAAATCAGGTGGTTGTGATTTAGTAGATATTTCATGTTTTTGAGAAGAGTTATTCCGTATTTGTTCCGAAATATCAACATTTTTGTTAGGATTTATAGCATTGCCCTTTCCGAATATTATCCAATTTATATCAGTTTCCGGAAATCTTTCCACAATTTTCATTATAAAATCGAGACTAGGTTTATTTCTACCTGACACTAAATGCGATATTGTAGAACGAGGTACACCAATCTCATCAGCAAATTTTGAAGGCGTAAGATCAAGCTTTCCAATAAGCTCATTTATTCTCTCTATCATAACAATAAAATTTATAAATTGTAAACAAGGTATTCTAATGCATTACAAAGTTAAATATAAATTTACAATCGTATAAAAGTTTTAAAAAATATTATTTTACAATTGTGTTTACAAAAATAAACAACCTGAACATATGTAAATAATTCAATTTTATTAAAGTTTCACTTCATATAAACATTTTAATAGATTATTATTCAATCATTTATGAATACATCAATAAATCACATAATGTTTATATCATATGATGCGAAAACATTATTTCACTTTAATTAAAACTTTATATATTATCCTTAATAAGCTGATTTATAATTATATAATATGGTATAAATATTCATTATCTAGTAAAAATGCAACCCAATTATAATATATGTAAGATTGTAAATAAATATAATTATGTAAATTTATTGAATTTGAGGCCTTGTTTTTGAAAACATTATTCATTTGCATTCTTTGATATACTTATATTATAGAAAGGTTGTATGTTAAATCTTCAAATTTAAAACGTTTATTGTTTAGATCTGAAAAATAGAAGTTGGTTACAATTGTGGTTTACATTATTAAATGGTTTCACTTTGTTAATTATTACAATTGTCAACTACATTAACGTTTGTTTTTGTGTTACATTTGTAATTGTAAATTATTGGAGTGTCTATTTATTTGTAAACTTTTCTGCTATCTCTCCCACTCTGCAGAATAAACTTTGTACAAATAGAAATTTTATAAAAATACTTTAGTTTGTAAATTCAATTTCATATCCCCTTGAGAATTGAATAAAACTCTTTTTATCATATAGTGATTTAGCGAAAGGAAAATATAAGAGGGTAAAATTTAGGCTTATTACCTTTACAATTCAATAATATTAAGGATTTAGAGATGATTTTTTTGCCAAGCATAATCTTAGAAATCCTCTAAATAAAATTATTTTGAACGAAATTGCAAACTTTCGAGTGAGATATACTTTAACTTTTAACTTTTAACTAATTTAACAACATACCTTTCATTTCCGAAAACAATTCGCATTATATACATTCCGTTAGAAAGAATACTAAAATTATCTTTAAAAGGATAAACTCTATTATACCCTTGCACCAATTCAGACTGAAATTGAGCAACCAATTGTCCCGAAATATTGTAAATGTAGAAATCTGCAACACAGTCATCTGATGCTTTTACAGGTATATAAGAGCTTTGAATAATAGGATTAGGAATAACCGACAATAGAAATCCATCATCATGATTAAAATCATTCATCAAAAGCATTCTAGCCCTTGCAAAATCAGGCGTACCATAACCCAAACTATCATTTGGATAATAAAACTTGTGTGAACTTTCCGTTATAGCCCTCCTAATATCAACATTGCTCCTATCCGGAAACTCCTGCCACAAACAAGCAGCAAGAGCAGCAATAATAGGCGATGAAAAAGAAGTACCACTTGCAATAGCAGGTTCACCAAGCACATTTATAACAGAAACCTGATACCCCAGAGCCATAACATCAGGCTTAACCCTTCCATCGTACGAAGGCCCAACAGAACTAAAAGCAGTAGGATCTCCCAAAATAGTAAGAGCCCCTACCGCAACAGCACCATAACTATCAGCAGGAGAACCAATATACCTCCAATTTCCACTACCATAATTACCGGCACTATTTACTACAAGAATACCCTTATCATATGCAAAACCCGCAGCTCTGGCAATAATTGTTGTTATTCCGTTCATATCTTCATACGAGTGGTTCTGAGATATATCATCAAAAACTGTATAACCTAAAGAACTGTTTATAATAAAAACTCCCAGACTATCAGCAATTTCAGCAGCTCTGAGCCAATTAGCCTCCTCAATCCAATATTCAGATTTTACATCCTCTGTTTGCATTAGCCAATAATTTGCATCAGGAGCTGCACCTGTTAATTGTCCCGGCAATAAGGCAGCCATAACAGACAATACCATAGTACCATGTCTGTGGCTATTAAACAGATCCTCATTATCGAAAACCAAATCAAAATGCCCCTTTATCCTACCCGATTCCCATAAATGAGAAAAAGCATCAAGGACATCAGTCTTTAGAAAACCGGAATCAAAAACAGCAATAGAAATACCTTCACCCCAGAAACCATTTCTATGCATAATATGACCATTCAACATCTCAATCTGAGCCTGCATTAAGCCAAGATCATACTTTAAACTTTTGTTGTAATCAGACTTTCGATAAGTATAGCTTCCCCTAATTAATTCTTGTGAAGTTAAATGAGTATTCTCAAAAAACTCGAACTTCTCCCAACTGATATCCAATGATTTACCGCTACTTAATGGCTTTAGAAATATATGGTTTTTATAACAAGATAATTCTTTAATACTACTAAGATCATTATCATTCTCCAATAAAACCATAACAGCATTAAACCATTTACTTGCATAAAAAACAGTAACAATATCCGCAATAGAATCAATATAAACAGGAGAAACAGGCAAATCAGATTCATCAATTTGAATACCCGCCAATTGCCTTCTAGCAATCGATTCAGCAGAAAGAAACTCAAGAGGGAAAGAAATACTAAAAGGAGAATGATTTTTGTCGGTAAGTTCAATCAAGTAATATCCAGGTTTAAAATCTCCATAATTTCTTGCATTTGCTTCATTTAAAAAACAAATTAATAGCATTAAAACAAAAAAGAAATTTGATCTAATACATAAAAATATATGATGAAACAACTTCATTATTCCACTCCACTTTCAATTATTAAATATGAATAATCAACCCCGCTAGTAATAGTGCCATCCACCTCTTTTACCAATTCAACAAACTTTTTATAAACCAGCCCAACATGCTTGGCATAAACTTCAACCTTATAATCCTCTGAAATTAAAGTTTGAAAATCCATTTGAATCACAGTAACAGTAGAATCAGCATTAAAACCATCCATAGAAAAAGCTTTATGCACATCCTGAAACTTATATTGAAGAGCCGGATAACTATTAAAAGCATTACCATCCCAGGTTTTATTCTCCTCAGGCGGAAAACTCAACTTTATAAACGTAACATTTTCCTCAGTTTTCAGAGCCTTAAGATAATTTAGACGCGACTTCCATACATTTTTGATTACCCAATCATCACTTTCATTAGCTCTAAAATACCTTTCCAGTCTAAGAGAAGGATGATCATCAGCATCAATAAATTCACTTTCAATAACTTCCTTAACCTGATAATTATAAGATTCTATTTCACCCGTAAAATCATTATAATAAACAGAATCAACATCGTAAATGATATAATGACCAATACCCACGGGAAAATACTCATGGTATAATTCAGAAGGATCTATAATATCCTCATCACAGGAACTTATAATAAATCCTAAAAAGACTATAATCACTAATAAAAATGCATTTTTCATATATGCACTTATCTCTATATGTTTATAATTTAATTATACTATTTCTGTCTCAATAAATCCCCCACCAACCATATCATCATTTTCAAACACAACAGCCGATTGCCCCGGAGTTACAGCAGAAACAGGTTTTAACATTTTCACACTTAGTATATTATTGCTTAATGGTCTAACTTCAGCCAAAGCACCGGCATCTTTATATCTAACCTTAACAAGAACTTTTAATCCCTCTTCAGGAAATTTCTCATACTTGATACTATTAAATCCACTTATAAAAAAACTGTCAGAAAACACATCCTTTTTCTCACCAAGCACAATAGTGTTTGTAGAAGCATTTATTTGCTTCACATACATTGGATGACCCAATGCAATATTAAGTCCTTTCCTCTGCCCCACTGTATAAAATGGATATCCTTTATGCTTCCCGAGAACTTTTCCATTTATATCAACAAAATTGCCACCATCAACCTTACTTTCAAGCTCCGGCAATTGCTCTTTCAAAAATCCACGATAATCATCGTCAGGGATAAAGCAAATTTCATAGCTTTCACGTTTTTGGGCAATATCTTCGAAGCCAAAATCTTTAGCCATTTCCCTAATTTCAGCTTTAGTAAATTCACCAAGAGGGAAAAGAGTTCGTTTCAATTGCTCCTGCTGTAATCCCCAGAGTACATACGACTGATCTTTAGACTCATCAACAGCTTTAGAAAGCAGAAAACGGCCATTATCCTCCCTCAACCTTACATAGTGCCCGGTAGCGATATAATTACAACCCAGTTCGTCAGCTCTTTTAAGAAGAGCAGCCCATTTAATATGCGTATTACACAAAACACATGGATTAGGAGTACGACCTTTCAGGTACTGTTGAATAAAATCAGAAACAATAAACTTATTAAATTCATCCCTCAAGTCTAAGACATAATGAGGAAAACCCAAAGAAACAGCAACATTTCTTGCATCATTAATAGAATCGAGGCTACAGCAACCCGTTTCCTTCGCAGAGGAGTTTTGAGAATACTCCCAAGTTTTCATGGTAATACCGACAATTTCAAAACCTTGCCTGTGCAACATTATAGCAGCAACGCTACTATCCAGTCCACCACTCATAGCCATTAAAACTCGGTTTTTTACCATTATAAATAATCTTAATAGAACTTAATCTGACGCATAATCTCATCTTCATTAAAAGGCTTATCTCCCGGTCTTATAGGTTCTAAAGACTCCTCGACTTCAATAAAAATAATTTCTTCGAGAAGCTTACCATTGTCGTATATCAATTCCTTTTGTTTTTCACTTTTATGAGTATAATAATGCCATTTACCATGTGGAAGATTTTCTATATAATAGCCTATTATACTTCTTCTTCCATTGCTTAAGAAAACTTCAAATTTGCCATGCAACATATCATTTTTATATTCAGCACTCACATTTAACTGACCATTTTCATAGAATCTTTTCCATTCACCTTCTTTCTTGCCATAGTGCCATATTTTAGACTCTGCTAATCTTCCACTAGGGAAATATGTTTTCCAAACACCGTGATTTTGCCCGTTGTGATAATAATTATCAGATACAAGATAACCCTGTTCACTATAAAACCTCCACAATCCATGCCTTTCTTGATTTACATAAAAACCTTCAGAACTTACTTTTTTATTCTCAAAATAAAAAGTAGCCTTTGAGGTATTTTCCCCGGCATCATGAACAATTTCAGCTCTTAACCCACCCTTAGGGAAATAATAATAGAACACACCAACAGGTTTATCATCAACAAACTGACCTTGATAACGCATTCCGCCATCTTTGAAATAGCTATACCATATCCCCTGTCGCCTCCCCTGAGAATCAAACTGATTATATTTAACATCATTATCCTTAGCTAACGAGATTAAAACCAAACTTAAAAAAAGCGTTATAAAAAATAAGTGCTTCATAATTTATTGTTATTCTGCTAAATTAGTATAAAAGGTATTTTTTTACAATATTCATTTACAAATTCTTAAAAGAAAATCGGCAAAGCACTTTAAAGAATCAAAACAATAATTAACCAAACCAAATTGCTTTGTCAGATTATTATTTTCACTTGAAATCAGAACGTTAATCATAGCCAATTTCTTGCCAAACATCATATCATTATAAGTATCCCCCACCATAATAGATTTTTTAAACCTTATGTCCGGAAAGTCTTTACGAGCCTTCAAGGCCATTCCAATTCCAGGCTTTCTATAAATACTATTTTCCTCTTTCCTATTAGTGGCAAAATAAACCTTATCGATTCTACCTGCGGCATCAGACACATCCTGAGTCATTTTCCGGTGAATTGAATTAAGATCATTTTCAGTAATTAATCCATCCCCAACAGATTGCTGATTTGTAACTACAATAATTTTCCCAAAAACATCTCCAAAAAACCTCATAGAATTGAGCGCCCCATCTTCCCAAACAAAATCATTTACACATCTAACTCCACCATTTTCAACCTTTTTATTCAAAACTCCATCTCTGTCAAGAAAGAGAGTCCAGCTTTTATCGGGTTTGAATTCGTGTTTTATCATAAACTTCAAAGATTGAATTAACAAGATTCTCCCAAGAAAAACGCTTCTTTTCCTCAATGATTGTATTAGTAAATTTCTCCGACAAATTATTATCAAAAAAATCCCCAATAGCATTCGCAATTTGCTTTGCATCAGGGCAAACTACATAACCCGCTTTGCCATGAGGCACCATTTCAGGCAATGCTCCAACATTAGTTACAACCAT
>CAZRNU010000141.1:0-7544 GCA_964601515.1 uncultured Bacteroidales bacterium
GCCGAAGCCGTATGGGAACCTGGGCAGTAGCTTGTAGTCCTATTTTGAAAACCACCATCACGGTGGAAGGACTGCAACAACGCGGGTGCGAGTCTATGTTAATCCATGCTCCCTAAATTGTCTTTAATCAAAACATTACCTGCAATCCGTATGCTAAAATATCCCCCAAGCCTTGTTCGAAGATTAATTCAGCCGAAGTTCTGGAATCAATACAACTAAGAATTGTTGCAAACGGAAATTGTCCTTCTGAAGTTTGATTTACTTGTTTGAGCAGATTTCTATCGGTTTAAAGTTGTTTATTAAACGCAGGTTACCTTCTATAAAAAAACGCTTAAGCTTTTTGAGATGTTATTTTGTCTTGTGATTCTTTGGTATGTATCCACATAAATCTTTAGTTTGTTGAATTATTATATTGATATGCAGCTTTTTTTACCCTGTCCATTATCGCGATTCCCAGTCCTTTTTCTTCAACAGGTTCAATATAAATACTTTTCACACTTTCATCTTCTTCCATTGTATGAAGTGAGGCAAACAGATTGGCGGAAATTTCAATTTTATTGCAGGTTTGAGAGGTGTATATAACTTTCGTGGCCGTGTAATCGGCATTATTATTTCTATGCAAAATCAGCCCGGAGAATTCGGGAAAATACCTTAATGGCTCATTTAAAATATAAAGAGGTTTTTTGGGTGAATAGTGGCTTTTCAGCAAGCCCGGAGAAACTAATTTTTCAGGCCTGGTACTGTTGAAAATAAAAATATCCGGAAGAGCATTTTCAATATCTTCCAATGTAATAAAGCCCGGACGTAATAAGCGACAGGTATCGCCTTCAATCGAAACAATTGTTGATTCTATTCCCACAGATGTATTGCCTCCATCCAACACATAATCGACATTGGGTAATTGTTTTTTTACATGATGTGCATTTACCGGACTAAGCTGTCCGAACTTATTTGCACTTGGTGCGGCTATCGGACAATTCGACTGTTTTATTAATTCAAGGGCAATGGAATTATTGGGCATGCGAATGCCTACTGTGTCGAGCCCGGAAGTAACAATATCCGGAACAATCGATGATTTGGGTAACACAATGGTCAAAGGTCCCGGCCAAAAATGCTTTGCTAAACGCATTACATTTTCACATATACCTGTTGATAAAATGTGAAGGTCCTCGAACGAAGCAATGTGCACAATCAATGGATCGAATGATGGTCGCTCTTTTAATTCAAATATTTTAGCAACAGCAAAAGGGTTAAGTGCATTTGCACCTAACCCATATACTGTTTCAGTCGGAAAAGCCACCAGCCCGCCATCTTTGATAATTTGAGCCGCCTGGCTAATGCTGTTATTTTTCATTGACCAGATTATTATCGGCTTCTTCCAACTCTTTTCTCTTTTTGTCCTGAAAATCAATAATTTGTTTTTGAATTTCATGGTTAGATATGCCCAGTATTTTTGCAGCTGCCAGAGCTGCATTTTCGGGACTTAAAACGGTCATAGGAGCAACTCCCGATGGCATACGGATACTTGAATACAAATCGGCTCCACCAAATTTATCGCTATAGGGCGGACAGGCGATAACGGGACAGTACGTTTGAGCATCGGTAAAGCCGCTTAACGCATTACTCATGCCGGCTATGGTTATAAAAACAACATTTTCCTTTTCATATTCCTTTATCAGATTATAACATTTTAATGGCACTTTATGGGCCGAAGCTATTCTGGATACTGTTTTTATATCAAAACTTTCCAGCACGTTGCTTATTTGCTTAGCCCACTCAATGTCGGCTTTAGAACCCATTATTATCACCACTTTGCTCATAGTCTTCTATTTTATTAAATGAATACTCATATTGGTAGCTCATTGGGATAATCTCATTGTATTCCTCAATGCTTGCATTTGACAAACAAGCATCAATTATTCGTTTGCCTGTATGTAATAAGTCTTCCTTTAAGTATTTTTGTAATTCTGTTCTGAAAAAATCACGAAGCATTTCGGCGCCGGCATCGTAACCCTCGAAACCAACTTCAGGTTGATTGTACACTTTCAAAAATCGCGAAGGAATTTTTGAACCTTCCAGGGTAAGGTAATTTAACTCATAACCTAACAGCGGGCAGCGGGCGGCCTGATATTGATCGGTCTTCAGTTGGGCAGCACCTCTTCGTGTCAGGTACTCACGCATGAGAAGCTGCGGTTTGAAACCAACCTGCCAAACTCCAATGTTTTGATTGGGAACCAGGGTGAAAGTTGTACGGGGCGTATCAATGATTTGTTTGAGCATCATATTGGCTTGAGGTACTCGTTTCCCGGTAGCGAAAGGCCAATAAGAACCAATACCTTCGCTTTCCATACCGCCCGAACTCACAATACTTGGGTTATTGTGACCCCGTGGCGCAACTAAACGCCACAACCATGCCAATGCCGGGGGTAAAACATGAAACAACCCGATAATTCCGTATGAAGGGTTTTCTTTTGAGCAAACAGGAGTGCGTATCCCGAAACTCCTGATGTCGACCGAAACAGGTCTGTTGACAACATTTGGTACCGTTTTTCGGGGTATAATAACCCTTGGATTGGGGCACGATTTTCCGGGTTCATCCTGTATATGATCCCAAATCAGAGCAGTTGACCCGGGAGTAGTTTCAATATTTAAAAACAATAGCGGAGAAGATGGATTAATCGTTGTTTTTTCCAAAGTTGGGTCATCACCATATTGTTTAACACTATCGACACGAACAAACCAGGCGTTTTCGGCATCTATAATACGGAGTTTTCCATCTTTTTTCTGTACCGAAGGATGACAAAAAGCCATATCATCGGCCACAGCGTTGAACGAACAAAAACGGGGAATTGTAATAAACCTATCTTCTGAGGTTACCAGATTACGGCCTAATAGTACCCGTCCGTCAGATTCCCGCAGAATATGCTGGTGCATTTCACTTTTTCCTCCACCACTGGCACCTTCGTGCATGAATGTGGTTAAATTGTCGTAGGGGCTTATTGATTGAACTGCCGAACAATGCGCAATTATCCAGTCTTCTTTTTCGGCATGGTTCAGCATAACACCGTAAAGACCTTTTTTTGCACTCGGCCCCGGATATAAATTATAGGAATATAGCTCGTGAATTGATTCGGTGCGGTTATGGACAACCACCTGTTTCCCATTAAAATGGGTATGCCTGAATATGGGAGCCACAAATATTACAGATTTCAGTTTTGCACCTATCTTTAATTCGTCAACCGCAACCATTTCCTGCAACATCGACAAACCCAATGCAAAGAATGCTGCATTGGCAGGAGCAATAGCAATACCTAAAGAGCCAATATTTTCTCTTCCGGCAAAATAGAAGAAAACCGCAAGGTCTTGTTTTTTCAGCCAATCGAAAGTTTCGGTTTGCAGACCTGAAAATTCATACCCGTATTTATCAATAAAACGCTTTTTATCTGTTGGATTATTGTCGGCAATAACCATGGTATCAGGGTCTCTACGGCGCATGTATGCTTCGGTATAATTAGCCGAAATTCCATTTTTAACACGCTGTACAATTGCCTCTGTATAATTTCCTTTCCCTGGTACATCGTATTGCACTTCATATTGTACATTTTCTTTGCCGTTGGTGGCTGCATCTGCCAATTCTTCGGATGTATTGAACACTTTAAAACTCTTGCATTCAGTTAACAACTTAGCAATGTTTTCAGGAGGAATAATATTTTTCCCATTTAAAACAGTCAATAAATTACTCATATCTGATTATTTTTTAAAATTATATGCTTTGAAGCTTCTAAAAGATTAGAACAAATAACAGTCTCTTTGTTTATTTCATTCTGATGTTTTTTACCATGACCGGTTAACAAATAAATTGGTGTAATTCCGGCATTTAATCCACACTGAATGTCTGAAGGATGGTCGCCAATAATAAAAGAACGACTTAAATCAATATTGTACAATAGGTTAGCCTTGTCAATAAAATACGTTCTGGGTTTCTTACATTCACAATTATCCTCTGTATTATGCGGACAACAAAAAGTATCAGAAATAACTATATCCTGCTCTTTCAATTTTTTTATGATGTGTTTGTTTACCTCTGAAACCTCCTTTTCTGTGGTAATTCCTTTGGCTATACCTGATTGGTTAGTAATAATGAACAATAAAAAATGCTCCAGTAATAATGATAATGCTTCAAAAGTAAACGAATAAAAGCTTACTTCAGATGAATGTTTAATATAACCTACATCATCAATCAATGTTCCGTCTCTGTCTAAAAAAACCGCAGGATGCTTAGCCATTGCTTCAATTATTTCATTGGCAAAGATAATACTTTTTACTTAATAAATAAAGTGCTACTTAATTTTATTTTTGGATTAATAAGATGGAGGAGATTGCACCCAAATAATTTCGCTTACACCATCGAAGTAATTAATGGCATTAAACTGAGATTTAGCATTAAAGTAGATATTATCACCGGGCTTAAGAACAAAACTTTTTCCGTCCAAATCAAACCGCACTTCGCCTGAAAGTACATAAGAGAATATCTGACCAAAGGTGTATATAACAATTGAAAAGGATTGTTTACCAGAATTACGGGGAAAATTAGTGCACTTACAATCCTTCAATCATTAGTGTCCCGTTAAAATCGGGACGAGTTAATAATTAATCAAACAACCCCGGAATAAGGGGATTAAATTGATCTTTGACATCATTGAAATTAGTCTTATCAAACAGATCTTGTAAAGGTGTTTTGTCTGTCAGTGAGATGCTCAGAATCTGCAAGACCTCATAGGTCGAACGTTTCAGTTGCATATCATGTTGGACAATAGCCACCAGACAGTAAGTGATGATAGCTACACTAATCTGTATTCGAACTGCGTTTTCAGTGGTACCCCAGAATTTCTTTATCTTCAGGTGCTGCTTCAACCATTTGAAGAACAGCTCAATGAGCCACCTCTTTTTATAAAGGTTGGCAACATCGAGTGCAGACAAATGCTTGGCGTTTGTTAGGAAAGTGAACTCACGTTCATTTTCTTCATCATAGAAACCGATGATCCTAAAGGATTCAGGATACTTCTTTTCAGATAAATATCCAGTTAGTTTCACTTCTGCATCAGTAAGGATATTCTTCGGCATTCTACGTTTCCACTTGATTGTCTTATACTTCAGATTTGTTTTAGCTCTGACCACGTAAAAGGACTCTGTAAGATGTATCTTATAAAGTTCTCTAAACGAGTCATAAGCCCTATCGAATATATAGTAAGCATTTGGTTCATAATGGATTGTAGACATTGCTGTAGAATCGTGCTTGGATGCTGTAGTTACTGTATAAAAGGCTGGAACCTGAGCTTCAATGTCGTAAAGGACATGAGCTTTGACCCCGCCTTTCTTCTTGCGAAACTTAGCCCAAGGGAATGTAGCCAAACACAAAGGAATCGTAGTTGAATCAAAAGCATACTTTCTTCCTGGAATATTCATAATGTTGGTTGTGCGTTTCTCGCAAGCTTCCTTCATCATGTAGAAGGCAAAATCTTCGAAGATTCTGTAGTCTCGATTCTGATTGGCTGATGCAAGTGTGGTCTTGGCAATGGGTTCACGACCTAATCCCAAATGATAACGCTTTCCTTGATGAGCTTCCAGCGCAACAATCAAGTCACGAAGACTTTCACGGTTACTGAGTTGGCCGAACATCATTGCAAGCAGTTGGTTCCAACAGGTGAAATGCTTCACATATCGGTTACCATCGTATTGGTCTACGAGTCTTCTGAACTTATCATTGTTCAAAAATTCTACTAGCTGGGCGAAAACGTATTTGTCTTGATTCATTTGAGGTCATTTTTTCGACCTCAAAATTACGATTTCAAATCGTCGCGCATAGAAATCTGTATCTAAGAGACTATATTTCAATTATTTCAAAGAACTATTTATCCTCTTTTACGGGACAGTAATGTTAATAACTACTTTATTGATTAAAATAAATTAAAAAAAGAGATCATTTATAAAAATGACCTCTTTTAGTTATATAAAATAAGTATTTTAACTCAATTTATGAATAGCTAATCCACTCCTTAATTTTGGTTCAAACCATGTTGTTTTTGGAGGCATAATATTATTAGTATCAGCTATATCAATAAGTTGTTTCATTGATACTGGGTAAAGAGCAAATGCCGCTGCCATCTCTCCAGAGTCAACACGCTTTTTGAGTTCTCCCAATCCTCTAATTCCTCCAACAAAGTCAATTCTCTTTGAAGTTCTAAGATCTTTAATGTCTAATAATTTATCAAATACTAAATTAGATAATACAGTAACATCTAATACTCCAATAGGATCGTTATCGTTATATGTCCCCTCTTTTGCTGTCAAAGAGAACCATTGACCATCTATATACATTGAGAAGTTGTGAAGAGTTTCAGGTTTATAAATTTCTGAACCTCTTTTCTCAACAATAAAGTCTTCTCCTAATTTTGAGATAAACTCCTCTGAGCTCATTCCATTAAGATCTTTTACAACTCTGTTATAATCAATAATCTTAAGATGACTTTCTGGGAAAACTACTGCTAAAAAGAAATTGTACTCTTCTTCTCCAGTATGGTTTGGATTGTTGTTTTTCTTCTCTTGACCAACTAATGCTGCAGCTGCAGTTCTATGATGACCATCGGCAACATAAAATGCTGGAATAGTAGAGAATATTTCTGTAATTTGTGATATTTTATCGGAATCGTTAATAACCCAAAAATGGTGTCCAAATCCATCTTCTGCAACAAAATCATATTCTGGCGAGCTGTTTGTTACTACTTCAGATACAATTTTGTTTATTTGGTCATTATCAGGGTATGCAAAGAATACAGGTTCAACATTGGCATCTTGTATTCTTACATGAATCATTCTATCCTCTTCTTTATCTTTTCTGGTTAGTTCGTGCTTTTTAATCTTACCTGTGAGGTAATCTTCAACTGATGCGCCAACAACCAATCCATATTGTGTTCTACCCTCCATTGTTTGGGCATAAACATAATACATGGGTTTTTGATCTTGTACTAGCCATCCATTATGTTGCCACAATTTAAAGTTCTCAACAGCTTTGTCATATGCCTCTTGCGAGTGCTCATCTATTATTGGATCAAAATCGATCTCTGGTTTTATAATATGTAGAAGAGATTTCTCTCCAGCCTCCTCTTTAGCTTCAACTGAATTTAGGACATCATATGGCCTAGATGCTACTTGGTTTGCAATCTCTTTTGGAGGTCTTATAGCTGCAAATGGTCTTACTTTTACCATGAGTGTTAATTAATTTTAGATTATTTGTTAACTTGGAAAGTTGTATCTCCAGATTCAAAGAATTTTACAATTTGAGAGGCTGCTGCTAATCCTGCATTAATATTTGCTTCAGCAGTCTGAGCTCCCATTTTTTTAGGAGTTGCAAATACTCTATGTTGGAATTTTTGATCCAAAGTTGCTTGATTGTCTGCAGCAATATCTGTAACATATTTAAGATCTGATCTCTCTTCTAAAGCAACCACCAACTCCTCTTCATTAATAACCTCTTTTCTTGCAGT
>CAZRNU010000142.1:0-7536 GCA_964601515.1 uncultured Bacteroidales bacterium
CACGTCACCTCGAGCGTTAGCGAGAGGTCCCGTGGATTAAAGAGAATCCCTTTGATCAACGGGATCCCTCACTGACGTTCGGGATGACATTTTACAACACATTTTCTCATATTTTTTTTGCATTTATAAAAATTACCATTATCTTTGATTAAAAATTAATCAAATTTGCGATTATAATATAATCATAATTTTTGAAATGAAGAAAATTTTTTGTGGGATATTCTGTCATTTCGAGCGTAAGCGAGACCACGAAGTAGCAGCGAAGCTAAATCCCGTAGATTAGAGAGTGCCCTTTTACCAGCGGGATCCCTCACTGCGTTCGGGATGACGAGGATTATTAAATTTTACAACTACAACTATGAGCACATTCGGACAAAACATCAAACTGCTTCGCAAGCGTAAAGGTCGCACACAAGACGATGTGGCTTTTATACTTGAAATGAAACGTTCTACTTTAAGCGGCTATGAAAATGGGGTTGCACAACCCGGGCTTGAGGCTCTTGAAGCTTTTTCAAAATACTTTAACGTTTCTATAGATACGCTTATTAAAGTTGATTTGTCGAAACTTCCTGAAAGTCAACTTTCTCAATTGGAAAGGGGGTATGACGTCTTTCTTAAAGGATCTCAACTTAGAGTTTTGGCAACTACTGTTGATGCAAAAAATGAGGAAAACATAGAGATTGTTTCTGAAAAAGCAAAGGCAGGATACCGCACGGGGTTTGCCGACCCTGAGTTTATTAAGGTGCTTCCAACTTTTCAGATGCCTTTTTTGTCCAAACAAAAGAAGTATAGAACATTCGAAATATCAGGCGACAGCATGTTGCCAATTCCAGATGGGTCTTTAGTTACGTGCGAGTTTGTTCAAAACTGGAAACTAATTCAAAACAGACATGCATATATAATTCATACTCTCGATGATGGGGTTGTTTTTAAGGTAGTTGAAAATCTTATTGAAAAGGAAGGCAAGCTAAGGCTATATTCTCTGAATCCGGCATACGAACCATACGAAGTCCATGTAAATGACATTCGTGAGATTTGGAAGTTTGTAAATTATATCAGTAGCGAGATGCCATCGTCCAATAATCCGGTTGTCAGATTAGAAAGTCAAATAAACAGATTGAGGCAAGATGTTGATGATATTAAAAACAGGATAGCTTAGTTATAATACGTGAAAACGTTAAAATCCGTGTTTTACGGGAAAATTTACATTTTTATTTATTTATATTGCAATGTTGTTTTATAACTGGCAACTTGTTTATAAATCTATTAAACTGACAGAAATTATGCAACCTAATAGATTAATTATTTCCGTTACTTTCTTGTTTTTTTTGCAATCTTTTGCATTTGCAAGTACTCCTGCTATAGACAGCTTAGTTAATGTTCTGAACAAAAAGGTTAAGATAGATACGTCTTATGTTAATACCCTTAATAAAATATCTGATGAATATTTTAAAATAAGCCTTACTGAAACAATGAGATATGCTCAAAAAGCCGACAGTATAGCTGAGTCAATTGGTTACATTGCAGGAAAGGCTGAGGCTATTAGATTAACAGGAAGATATTATTGGAGAATATCAGATTTTGTTACTGCGAGAGAATATTTTGACCGAGCGTTCGAATTGTTTAATTCAGTTGGAGATGAGAGAGGAATGTCGAAATGCTACAACAATTTTGGGAACATCTATCATTCGCAAAGTAATCTTGATAAAGCTCTTGAGTATTATCAGAAATCTCTGGAAGTTGATGAAAGGCTTGGAGAAAAAAGAGGGATGTCTATAGCTTATAACAATATTGGTGTAATATACAGAGATAGCGGCAATAATGAAAAGGCATTAGAGTACTTTCTTAAGGCACTTAAGGTTAGGCAAGAAATCAACGACAAGAACGGAATATCAATGAGTTATAATAATATAGGCATTATTTATCAAGTTCAGGGTGACTATCCCAAGGCACTGGAATATTATCAAAAATCTTTGATGATCAAAGAAGAGTTGGGTGATATAAACGGCCTTGCATCAACATTTAACAATATAGGTGTCATATATAGATCGCAAGGAGAGCAAGATAAAGCACTTGAACATTATCAAAAAGCACTAGAAATTAGACTTGCAACCGGAGATAAAAATGGGATATCTTCCAGTTATAATAATATGGCAATTATTTATCGCAATAAGAAAGAGAATGATAAAGCGTTAGAATATCACCAAAAAGCTTTGGAGTTGCGCAAAGAAATAAACGACAAGGCAGGTATGGCCATGAGTTATAATAATATTGCATTAATGTATTTGGATGTAAATGATTTTTCTAAAGCAGCTGATTATTACAACAAGGCATTGCAATTGGCTTTAGAAACAGGGATTACATCAACTGAAGGGTGGGTTAGAGTAGGGATGGCTCAATTGTATCTAAAACAGGGCCTTTTCCAGAAATCTTTTGATAGTGCGTTAAGAGCTTATAATATTTCTCGAAAGGTTAATGAAATTGATTTAATTCACGTTTGCGCAGATGTATTGGCAAAAAGTGCTGCAGGATTAAATAAATTTGATATTGCATACAATTATCATGTTGTTTATAAAAATATCAGCGACAGTATTCAGAACGATGCTAATACAAAAAAAATAATTGGCATGGAATACGAATATAGGTACCAAAAGGAGATGGAAATAACAAGAATAGAGCAGGAAAAAAATGAAGAAATCTTAAAAGAGGAGCTTTTACGACATAAGAATATTCGAAATTCTTTATTTATTGGATTTCTGCTTGTTTTAATGTTGTTTTTAGTCCTTTTGTATGCTTTTATTCAAAGAAGAAAAACGAATAGGCTACTTGCTTTAAAAAAGTCTTTCGAGTTTAAGCAGAATTTTCTTGCTAATATGAGTCATGAAATTCGTACCCCATTAATAGGAATTGTAGGAATGATTGAAGTTTTGCAAAAAACAAAGCTGAATGACAATCAGCAAGATTTTATTAATACTTTAAAACAATCAAGTGAAAATCTTCAAATAATAATTAATCATATTCTGGATTATTCAAAAATCGAAGAGGGCAATTTAACGCTTAATAAGGAAGCTATCCGTTTTAAAAATCTTATTATTAATGCACAGGAATTATTTGATAATATTTCCGATAAAAATATTGAGTTTGAAGTTATTTCTGATATATCAATTCCTACACTAATTTGTGCTGACCAAAACAGAATAATGCAGGTTATTAATAATCTTATATCAAATGCTGTTAAATATACTGCTGAAGGGAAGGTTTCTTTGAAGGCAAAATTGTTGTCAAAAGATTTTATAAAGAATGAAATTGAGATAAAGATTGAAGTTGTCGACTCCGGCCAGGGAATTAGTAAAGAAAGACAAAAACATTTATTTGTGCCTTTTTCTCAAATAGATAAGAGTGATATTCGAAATAATGATGGAGCAGGGCTGGGGTTGTCTATTTGTAAAGAAATAGTTAGCCGCCATGGTGGTCAAATAGGATATGAAACTGAACTAAATAAAGGAAGCACTTTTTGGTTTACCTTTATGGCAGATATGGTAAGTGAAAAAGATTATTCAGAATCCAATTATGTTGAAGATTCCTTCAGATATGAAAAGTCGCTTAATATTCTTTTTGTTGAAGATAAAGCCACAACTCAAAAAGTAGTTAAGCTCATTCTCAACTCAATGGGGCATAATGTTGTTACTGCCGACAATGGTCAGCATGCACTCGAAGTTTATAAACCCGGAGAATTCGACCTTATCTTAATGGATATACAGATGCCTGTAATGGATGGAGTAACAGCCACTCAGAAGCTTAAGGAAATGTATAAAGATATACCTCCAATTGTAGCACTCAGTGCAAATGCCTTTGAAGGTGCTCGGGAAAAATACATAAAACTCGGTATGGACGAATACCTAGCCAAGCCACTAGATGATGAAGAGTTTAAGGTAGTTGTGAAGAAGTTGGTGTAAAAGCTGAATTATTAATAAGCCTTTTTATGAATCTAACTCAACCTTAACCTTAACCTTAACCTCAACCCCTGCCCTGAGCGCAGTCGAAGGATCAACCCCCACGCCCTACGCCTCAAGCCCCTTCACCAACTCCTTAAAAATCAGCGTCAACTTAGGCTCGGCTACTTCGGCTACATTTTGAACTTCATCATGGGTGGTTGGCTTGTCGGTTATTTCCGGCTCTGCCAAGTTGGTTACTACCGATATGGCGAAGCAAGGAATTTTCATGTGACGAGCTACGATTACCTCCGGCACTGTTGACATTCCGGTTACGTCAGCTCCAAGAATTCTGAACATATTGTATTCGGCCGGAGTTTCTAACGTAGGCCCTGCGCTGCCTACATATACACCCATTTGGGTTTTTATATTGTGTTTTCTGGCAATTTCTCTGGCTCTTGCAATCAGCTTTCTGTCGTATGCTTCGCTCATCTCAGGGAAGCGGGTGCCAAGCTCATTTATGTTTTCTCCTCTCAATGGATTTTCGGGAAACATATTGATATGGTCACGAATTATCATCAAATCACCAACTTCAAATGATTTATTCAAACCACCTGCTGCATTGGAAAGAAACAACGCTTTTATACCTAAAAGCTTCAAAACTCTTACGGGGAAAGTTACCTGGTGCATATGATAGCCTTCATAATAGTGGAAGCGGCCTTGCATAGCAACAACATTTTTGCCTTCAAGCACACCGAAAATCAACCTTCCATGATGTCCTTCTACAGTTGATACCGGAAAATTTGGGATTTCACTATAGTCAAAGCTGTGCTTTACATCAATTGCTTTAACAAGTCCGCCTAAACCCGAGCCTAAAATTATACCTGCCTCAGGTGTGAAGTTTGTTTTGCCTTTTAGAAAATCTGCGGTTTCTCTAATCTTTTCTATCATAATATAGTTTTTTGGTGAGTTGACTAGTTTTATCAAAACAAATATACAATTCCGGCGTATAATTACAATAAGATTAGCGGAATTTGTTGGTGTTTTTGGATGTAATGTTTTGAAGCATTAATAAAATCAGTATTTTTGCACGAAAGAATGTGTTGATTTGCAATGAAGGATTTCATAATCATTAACAACAAATTTCATTACTTCTTGTTAATCATAAAAATTAAAGTCAATCATGCTTAAGAAATCATTAATCTATTTAAAAACTTTGCTAATGTCGGGAATAATTTCACTTAATACAGGCTGCGAATCTAAGGATGGTTATAACTCTGACCTGATAATTACCAACACTATTGTGGTTACAATGGATGCTGATTTTAGGGTTTTAGAAAACGCTGCAGTTGTTATAGCCGGCGATAGCATTGTTGCTATTGGCGATTCTGATGAATTGCTTGCGATGTTTAAGTCACCTAAAGTAATTGATGGCAAGGGAAAGCTTATAATGCCCGGACTTATAAATACTCATACTCACTCTCCAATGACCATTTTCAGAGGTTTTGCCGATGACCTTCCATTGCATGAGTGGCTGTATGATCATATTTTTCCTGTTGAGGCTCAATTTATTACAAAAGAGAATGTGAGACTAGGGGCCAAGCTGGCAATTGCCGAAATGTTGCAAAGTGGTACTACAACTTTCAACGATATGTATTATTTCGGTGATGAAATTGCTCATGTGGTTGAAAAAGCAGGCATTAGAGCAGTTATAACAGAAGGATTAATCGACTTTGCTGTTCCAAACAGTGAATCTCCAGAGCATGGAATTAACTACACTGAGAGAATGATTAAAAAGTGGGCCGGACATTCACTTGTTACAATTGGTGTTGCTGCACACGCTCCATACAGCTCATCCGGGGAACTGATAGTTGCTTCAAAAGCACTTGCAGATAAGTATAATGTGCCTTTTAACATACATGTTGCTGAAACTAAAAAGGAGTTTGATCAAATAATGAGTGCGTATGGACTTACACCTGTTCAGTATCTAAATAAATTAGGTGTATTAAGCCCAAATATGATAATGGCACACGGTATTCATCTTACAGAAGAAGATATAAAAATTATTGTTGAAAAAGGAGTTGGAATTGCACATAATCCTGAGTGTAATATGAAGCTTGCAAGTGGTGTTGCACCCGTTCCTGATGTTTTGGATGCCGGAGGAAAAGTTGGATTAGGAACAGATGGTGTTGCAAGCAACAATAATCTCGACATGTTTGATGAGATGAATACTGCTGCTTTACTGCATAAACTTCACAAAAACGACCCAACAGTTTTGGATGCCCGCACAGTTGTTGAAATGGCAACCATAGGCGGAGCAAGAGTTTTGGGAATGGATGATAAAATTGGTTCAATAGAAAAAGGCAAAAAGGCCGATATCATCATAATAGATTTAGGCAAACCACATTTACATCCATTGTTTAATGTATATTCTCTTCTTGTTTACAGTATGAAAAGCTCTGATGTTGAGTCTGTTATTGTAAACGGTCAACTGGTTATGGAAAACAGAAATGTTCTCAATATTGATGAGAAAGCTTTATATTCTCAGGTTGACAGCCTGGTAATGGAAATCAGGAAGTTTGCAGAATCTAGATAACGCTAATAATCCACCTTACTCTCAAAATTAATCCATTCTTCGAAGGGAGAGCATGTGCCTTCGGGCTTTATGTTTAATGTTGGAATGCTACGCTTCTCAATAGGCAATGGGATCTCTTTATAAATGAATGAATCATCAAATCCGGCTTTGGCTGCATCGGTATTCTCAGCAGCAAAAACCAGCATTTTCGGGCGTGCCCAATATATTGCGCCTAAACACATTGGGCAGGGTTCACAGCTTGCATAAATTATACAATCTTCAAGTTGAAATGAATTAAGCTTTTTACATGCTTCACGAATTGCAACAACTTCTGCGTGTGCTGTAGGATCGTTGGTGCTGGTAACCTTGTTTGCACCTGTACTGATTATTTCGCCATTTTTTACTATTACTGCACCAAACGGACCACCTTGTCCGGTTTTTACATTTTCCCTTGCAAGTCTTATGGCTTCTTTTAAGTATAATTCGTGATTTTCCATGCTTTTTCTAATTCTGAATTTTTTATAACCGATTGTAAAGTTATAATTTTTCAAGATATTTAAAGCCTCTTATTGAGAAATTGAATGTTTAAAAATGCTATTTTTGTGACTCAAAAAACAAAAAACAAAAATGAATTTATCAGAGTTTCAAAAAGTAATACTTCAAGGTATTCCGGAAGAACTACCTGCTCCCAAAGCATATGAAGCTGAAATTAATCACGCTCCAAAACGAAAAGATATTTTAAATACAAACGAAAAGAAGCTGGCAATAAAAAATGCTTTAAGGTATTTCCCTGAAAAGCATCATGCAGAGCTTGCACCTGAATTTGCTGAAGAATTGATGAATTTCGGAAGAATCTATATGTACAGATTCAGACCTGATTATAAGATTTATGCCAGAAATATTGAGCAATTTCCGCATAACAGCAAACAAGCAGCAGCTATTATGCTAATGCTCTCCAATAATTTAGATTATGCCGTTGCTCAGCATCCTCATGAGTTGATTACCTATGGTGGAAATGGGGCAGTGTTT
>CAZRNU010000143.1:0-7500 GCA_964601515.1 uncultured Bacteroidales bacterium
AATATTCTGAAATTCTTTTGATTCTTCAGACTCCTTATAGTTTCTTCTTAAATATGTAAGAATATTTTGTTCCGGGTCGGCTACATTATAATGAGACAGAATTAGAATAATCTTTTCACAGCTGTCTAAATCCAGCCTTTTTGATTCGCCTAAACTATTTAAAAAGAAAATGTTTTCTTTTTCCAGCACTTTTCTGGTGTCTTTATACTTTACAACGTAATCTCTGTTATAATAATATGAGAAAGAAATCCAATGATAATCTGCAGAGCCTATTGTAATTGAGTTTTCGCACTTAATCTCATTATAATACTCCGAAAGCCTTGCCCAATCTTCGTTTTTTGGAGTTTTGAAATTTAGTTTGTGAAACGAAAAAGCTATAAATGCAAATAATAAAATGACTTTGAGCAGCATTGGGAATTTTTTGTGGGATGCTATGTAGGGTATAAGTATGTATAATGCAATTGTTGAATATAGTACATAGCGGTGTATAAATCTTGGGTTGAAATAAAGTGAAACCAGGAAGAGGCACACAACAGGTATTACTAGCCACAAAATTAGGAGACCAACTTTCCTAATAGTTTCCTGTTTTGTATTTCGTATTGATTTTCTCATAAAGAAAAACACTATGGAAAGCAGTAAAATAATTATCAGAATGAATGTTGGTGCTTTATTTCCAAACAAGAAAAACATATTGAAAAAGTCTTTAATCTTTGGAATTGGAAGCCATATTGTTCCTCCGCTTTCCAGCCAACTGTTATTTATAACCCAAAAACTCAGCAGGAAAACCGGGATAATTATTGATAATAATCCCTGAATCATTCTTATTCGTGAATTATAATAGAACAGTAGAAATATTCCCTGAGCAACGAAAATAAAAATTGAAGTTAGGTGAGTGTAAAGCAATACGGTATTAATAAGTATTAGAAAAACAGTTTTGAGCCAGTCAGGTTTTTTGATAATTTCAAGCAGCAGGAAAAATGATGCAGTAACAAGAAGAGATACCAGAGTATAACTTCTTATTTCGTGGGAGTAATAAAACTGAAGGTGAGAAACCGAAAACAATAAACAGGCAAAAACTGCGGTAAATACATTAAAATGTCTTTTAGCCATGAAGAAAATAACAGGAATTGTTGCTGCACTGATAACTATTGATAGAAATCTGGTTGCAAATACACCATGTCCAAACAAATCCATCCAATAGCTCAGCAAAATTGTGTAAACAGGAGCATTGGGGTACCTCAAAGAATGAAGTATTATATCTTTTGTAGATTCAAGCGACATCAAAATTTGCGATGCCTCATCTAGCCACAAAGAAGAAAATGTAACGTGTAAGCTTTTAACAAAAATGTTTATGGCTACTAACACTAGAATAAACGGCCAGGGCTTATCTGAAATGTAGTTTAATGCTTTTGTGATTGATTTTTCCATAAAGTCGTAATTTGTAAACCTTTTATAATGGTTTATACATCCTAATCTATCTTGTAAATTCCGCCTTCGCCGTATTTGCCAACTAGTCTTATTGCCGGATCTCCCTTGTAATATACATTGCCGTGCATGTGGATTTCAGTAATAATGGTGTCTTTGGCATTTATGTATGCGTTGTTGTTGCTCATGTGATTTATATAAACGATATTGCAATTCATGTTTAAAGAATTTACAACGCCTAAACCTCCGTTAAAAATGCCAAGATACACAATTTTTTTACCATAGAAGTTTACATCGGCTGTTCCCGACTGATAACTTAATGTTACATGCCTCGTTGCTGATTCTATTTTAACATTACCGTGCCCCTCTATAATTCTAAGTCGAAAAAGATTTCCTTCTATTGGCGACATTGTTTCGATTTTGCCATGTCCGCGGTATTCAATTCTTTCCAGCGTTTTTGCATTTAAATGAACCTCAATTGGCTTTTTGTGGTCTCTGAAAATATTACATACATTCAAGTTTTTTATGTAAAGAATAGTGTCAATAATTTCTGTCTCAATATTTTCTATCAAGTTTTCTCCTGCATATACTCTTGCAAAATTAAAGCTGTCGGGATATATGTATAAATCAATATTGTCTGTTAAAAATATTGTTTTAAAATCTCCAATTTCTCTATCTTCCCAAACTAACTCCCCTGTGTTTTTAAAGCAATCGTCAGGATAGCCTGAGTCGCACGAATTCAAAAGAATTGTCGCTGTAAAAACCAATATAAAGCAACTTTTTACAATTGCAATTGAAAAAACATTATGTTTCTTTATTCTGATCATCTAAAAAACCTTATATCCAATGCCTAATTCAAAAAATTGAGCTGTAAAAAACTGTGTTTTCAAACTTATATTAAAAACAATTTTATCATTCATTGTATGCCTGAACCCAACCCTGTGATAAAAAAGATTATCCTGAAAATTATACTTGTCGTAAACATAAACTCCTTTGTGCAAAAAGAAAGCATTTTTCCCGAAATCCATTTGAAACGCAAAATAAACACCATGGTTTATATGCCATTGAATGTGCTCACTTTCTCTTTCAACTACATGCGACAGTAAATGTCTGTTGTTGTGATAGTAAAAGAAATCATAGCCTAATCCTATTCTGTATTTTTGATTAATTGGCAAAGAATAAACACTCGTAATGCCGGCTCTGGGACTCATTTTACTTCCCGAAGGATATGATGCCGCCATGCCTCCAAATGCCAAAATCAGCAAATCTTTACTGCGATTGTTTTTATATTCTGTTAAATCATTTTCTGCTTGCAAATAATTATTCTTGTCTATCGAAAAGCCTAGCTTTACTGCCGGAATATTAAGTCCTCTGTTGGGTGTGTTTGTTCTTCCATTACTGTAATGCGAAAACCCAATCCCCAATACTGTACTGTATTTCTTTGCAATAATAAATTCATTCTCAAATACAATGTTAACAGCCAAATTAAGATGCGAACTAATTGCTGTGTTTCGGTAATTTTCCGTGTAATTGTATTTTTTTGTCAGATAACCTATCCCTACAGCATATCTTGCATTTAAACGATAGGATTTTGTGTTGATGAAATTAAACTTAATGTGTGGCATTACCGTATATGCATCTCCCAACACTTCAGGATATCCTAGCCCTGAATATGAAAAATCAATTCCTAAGTACGGATATCTGTACAATTGATGCCATTCTTTATTCCCCCTTGTTTTTCCTGAAATGGATATATGATAAGATGGAAACCAACCTTGATACAAATGCGGCATATCTTCATTATGTGGTGCAACAAATCCATAATGGTATGAAGCTTCTGCATTTGTAAAGAAATTATTTTGCGAAAAAAGGCAATAACAATATAATATCAATAATATTGTAATGGCTGCTTTTTTCATATTTTGCTTAGTCGCTTTAGGTTTATTCTGCTTGCGAAATTAATTGTTTTTTAAGTTGTTTTTCAATTAAAAAATCTTTTTGAATTTGTTGATTTTTAAAAAATATGAAATATATTTGCACCAGGTAAACTAAAAAAGGGTAATTAGTATATTTTTGAATGGAAGATAAGAATGCCATATCAAGCAGGATTTTAAACAGTGCATCTGTTATGTTTTTCAAGTATGGATACAGTAAATCCACTGCTGACGAAATAGCACGCGAAGCCGGTGTTTCTAAGCGTACAATGTATAAATATTATCCTGGCAAATCGAATATCCTTGAGCATCTTATTGACATGAAAATAAGTTTATTGCACCGGCAAATGCAAGATATTCTCAATTCTGAATCTGATTTTCCTGAAAAACTTAAAAAGTCTGTCTCAACTGTTACCGCAACTTTGCAGGAAATTAATCGCGACTTTTTAGATGATATAAGAAAGAGTGTTCCTGAAATCTGGAAAAAAATTTCTGACTATAAGAAAGAGCTTGTGGAAAAGTATTATACCAAAATTCTGCTTGAAGGAAAGAAATCAGGCCATTTTAAAAAGAATATAAATATTGGTGTAGCAGTATTGCTGATGATGAATGCAATGGAGCTTATAATCAATCCTCCTGATAAAGGTGCTTTGCCTTTGGAGATTGAAAAACATGTGCCTGCAAAATCTGAAGTTCTTTTTGATGAAGTTCTGGAATTAATTTATAACGGGATTCTTGTTAATGGTTAATGTAATTTGAAAAATAAAACAAAATGAAAATTAAATCGACTCTAATACTTCTGGCATTAATCTTTATACTTAAACTGAATGTATATTCACAAAGGGTTTTAACTTTGGAAGAGGCTGTATCGTTGGCGATTGAACATAATCTGGGTATAAAAATTTCTAAAGAATACGCCGGTGCTGCAACTTCTATCAGGAAGGCTTCTTATACAAAATTTTTCCCAAGTGTTGATATTACAGCTAATTATACAAGACTAAACAAGCAATTTAATTTTTTGCAGGATGACATGCTGCTGCCGGTAATTCCAATTAGTGCAATTGATCCAATTACAGGAGAAGTTGATCCTAACAGATTGTTCGATCCTGAAATTACACCTCCACCAACAGGTGTGGTTTTTAAGCCCAATTCTAATGAGTACTATACAGACATGTATGGGAATCCTGTTTTTTACAGATACATGTGGTTGCCTCAGAATATGGCAAATATTGGGAAGAAAAACACATATATGGCTAATGTAGGGCTTACTCAGCCTATATTTACCGGTGGTAAGATAAAAGCCCAGTATAATATTGCAAAATACTTTGAAAGTATTGCCGATAATGAAAGTAAATTAAGAGTTGCAGAAACTATTATTGAAACAAAAGAATTATTCTACACTTTGTTAAGTCTCCAGGAGAAAGTTCAGTTGGCTCAAAAATACAAGGAGATGCTTGAAAAGCTTTTATCAGATGTTGAAAATTATTTCGAAGAAGGTTTTGTTTTGCATAATGATTTATTGAAAGTTAAGGTAAAGCTAAATGAAGCCGAACTTCTTCTTCTTAAGGCAAATAATGGGGTTAGTCTTGCTTCTGCTGCATTAAACAGAAATCTTGGTTTGCCTTTGGGTGAAAAGATTATAGTAAGTCACAACTTGCAAATGTCAGAGATATTTTCATCTGTAGATAATTTGATTGAGGAAGCATTGTTAAATCGTCCGGAGTTGGCTATGGCAAATGACTTTGTGGGAATATCACAATCATCTGAAAAAATGGCTAAAGCAAGGTATTATCCTGATGTGATATTTTCTGCTAATTATTTCTTTGCAAATCCAAATCCATACAGGGGATTTGCAGATGAGTTTGGTCATGATTATGCTCTTGGCATAACAATGAAAATTCCGGTTTACGACTGGAATGAAAAAGGTCATGTGCTTCAGGCTGTGCGTCACGGGAAGAAAGCTATGGAGCTGAAACGACAGGATGCTGTGAATCTGATTGAACTAGAGGTTACTAAGCTTTTCTATGAAATGAATGAAGCTGCTGCTAGTGTAACCCTTACTGAGAGTTCATATAATAAAGCTATGGAAAATTTGAAATTTGCTGAAAGTAAATTTGAAGAAGGTGCCGTTACATCGTCGGTTTTAATGGAAGCACAAACAATTTACAAGCAAGCATTTACGGAGTTTATTGAAGCCAAAGCAAATTACGAGCTTTCAAAAGCTCGCATGAATAAGGCTCTAGGTAGAATGCCGTAGGGATTTGTAAGATTGAAGATTTGTAAGATTGAAGATTTATATTAAAAATTGAAATATGAGAACAGTAAAGATTTTAATTCCATGTGTTTTGTTTTTTATTTCATGTGGAAATAATAATGAAAAAGTTTCAGTTGCAGACGAAAGTGTAAATGTTACTGTATTTAAGGCCGAACAAAGATATCACAGGGAGGTTTTTGAATATTCTGCTACATTAAAGCCATTCAGAGAAGCAAATCTAGGAGCTACCATTCCGGGAAAGGTGGAGAAAATAAGAATTCCCAAGGGTGGCTTCGCTAAGGAGGGCGATATTGTTGTTGAAATGTCGGCGGAGGTATTACTGATGGCTCAGATTGAAAAAGATGCAATAGAGAAAGATTATAACAGGGTTGCAAGGTTAAGAGAAAAAGGATCAGTTACTCAACAAGATTACGACCATGTTTTGGCTAAATATGAAGCTTCTAAATCAAAGGTCGAACTATTTGAAAACAATACCAGGATTAAAGCTCCTTTTTCAGGCATTATAGCCGAATATCTGGTTAAAGAGGGCGAGAATTTTATGTTTTCTCCGGGTCTTGAGCTCGGGTTGTCGCATACCAGCGGCATTGTAAGGCTTGTTCAAATAAATCCGTTAATTGCTTCATTCAATGTTAATGAAAAAGATATAAGACATTTTAGAAAGGGAATGAATGCTGAAATATGGTTGGATGCATTTCCAGGCAATACTTTTAATGCAGAGATTATTCAGATTGGCCCAATGATTTCAACTTTGTCGCGAACAGCTGAAGTTCAGGTTCAACTTCCAAATAATGATGGAAAGTTGATGCCCGGAATGTTTGCCAGGGTGAAGGTTGAATTGCCCGGAGATACTCTTGTTTTTGTGCCTCGCCATGCAGTTATAGAAGTTGATAATGGGTTTTTTGTTTGGGTTGTTGAAAATAATATTGCAAAAAAGAAAATAGTTGTACCGGTACTTACAAAACATGGATTTACTGCAATTGAAAATATTGCTGCCGGAGAAAAGGTTGTGGTTGCCGGAATTAACAGGCTTTCGGAAGGAATAAAAGTTAACGAATAAACTAAATAGATATGAAGCTTCCAACTTTGGGTGTGCAGCATCCTATAATGACAATAATGCTGTTTTTAGGGTTGTTTCTTTTCGGGGTATTAGCCTATCAAATGTTGCCGAGAGATGTACTGCCTGATATTGAAATGCCTGTGCTTACTGTGGTTACAATATATCCGGGTGCTTCAGCTAGTGATGTTGAGCAACAAGTTACAAAAGTGTTGGAAACTACACTTGCCGGTATCTCAAATCTTACTAATATCACTTCTCAATCAAAAGAAAATGTTTCTTTTATTTCTCTTCAGTTTGGATGGGGAAGCGATTTGGATGAGAAAGCTAATGCTGCCAGAGATATGCTTGAGTTTGGACAAAGATATCTTCCTGCAGAGGCTCAAAAACCTATTATAATGCGAATAAACAGCGATTTGTTTCCTGTGGTGATTTATGGTATTAATGCTGATGAAAGTTATAACGATTTAGGAAGGATTGTTGACCAAGATGTTTCTAATGCTCTCAGACGTGCTGATGGTGTGGGCGCTTTGCTTGTTCTTGGGAAAATAAAGAAACAGATTCAGATTGAACTTGATCCCTTCAAATTAAAAGCATACAATTTATCTGCTGCACAAGTTTTGGCTGCACTTAAAACAGAAAATGTAAGTATTCCTGCCGGAAATATGATTGTTGGCCTCGATGATCTTGCCGTTACCGTGCCGGGTGAGTTTCTTAGCATCGAAGAGCTTGAAAATACTCCTATCAGCTCAATTACAGGCACTACAATTTATCTTAAAGATATTGCTGCTATAAAACAGGGTATTAGAGAT
>CAZRNU010000144.1:0-7479 GCA_964601515.1 uncultured Bacteroidales bacterium
ACATTATCACATTTGCATATTGTCACATTATCTTCAATCTTATAAATCTTCAATCTTACGAATCTTATAAATCCTTACTCAGTAGGGTCGTAGCCCCATTTAAAGCCATTAATATTAAAACCGGCTACAGACAAAACTCTATCAGTAAAATTGGAAACCATTTCATGAATAGATAATGGCTTAGCATAAAATCCGGGTATTGCAGGCATTATAATTCCACCGGCATTTGCAATTCTGGAGATGTTTTCAATATGAATTTTATTAAATGGGGTTTCTCGTGGAACTAGCAAAAGGGTTTTGTTTTCTTTCAAAATTACGTCTGCGGCTCTTGCAATTAGCTCGTCTGCTATTCCTCCGGCAATTCGCCCCAATGTACCCATGCTGCAAGGACAAACTATCATTTTATTAAACCCTGCCGAGCCTGAAGCTACAGGACTAAAAAAATCGTTTGGCTCTATAACCGGAAAATAAAAATCTTTAGGAAAGGCTTCTTCCAGCTCATACTCCCATACTTGCCTTGCTACATCACTAAAAATCAAACAACATTCTTCAAGCTGGTCGTCGATAATTTGCAGCTTTTTGATTAAATCCTTTGCGTAAATAGCTCCGCTTGCACCGGTAATAGCCAAGATTAACTTATGCTTTTCCATAATATTATAAAAATAAATTCATTAAAAAGTATACTCTAATCCAAATGTCCACAGTGAATGATACTGCCCCTAATTATACCAAACCACAACTCCTGATTGATGCTTTCTTATGGGAGTAATTGAATTAGAATATCTTAGATTGAAATTCAGATTTTCATTTATAGGCAAATTAAACCCAGCCCAAATATTTCCTTCATAAACATAAAATGGTCGATCCAAAGATAAGTCCAACTCAAATCCGTCCTGTGCTTCTAGATAATTAACCAATACGCCTAAAGACAACCCAAGCTCTGCCGACATTTTTTGGATATATGGCTGAGAAGAATATTGTTTAAGATTGTGCTTAAGAAATAAAGCGGTTTCAACATATCCCAGATTCAATTTATAATCTCTGGGTTGTTTTTCACTTGGTATTGCTCTACTGCCTTTTGTGATATATGATAATTCCAATTGCAATTTAGAGAAATTCGAAACCATCCTGTTAGTAAATACTCCGGCAGTGAATCCGAGCTTATTGGGCCCTGCCAAATCATCTCCTGATACTTCACTTGCTACCAAACCGGCTTTTATACCACCATCAAATCTTTGAGCCGACAGCATTACAGAAAAAAAGACAAAAACTAATATCAGGCAAATACGATAAGCTTTCATTGAACTCTTCAAAACATTTTTTGTTTTAATAGATTGAAATGATTATAAAATCATCCAAACTAAATTACTTTTGTTAAATTAGCACTAAATTATTGCAATTTATCAACAAAAAAAACAAAAGACAACAATTAATTCAACAATCAAAAAACAATAAGTAGAAATGAATCAAGATTTTCTCCGACATCTAACTCACGAAAACAGAAAGCAGCTGCTTCCAATACTTCACAGAACTTTTGATGCATTTGCGTTTACCTTATTGTTTAACAATAATAATGAGTTTGATTATGCTAACGAAAACTTCATTCATTCAACGGGCTATACCTTAAACAATCTTTTGGCAAATGATTTCGATTGTGTTGCCAAACTTTTTAAAGAAGAAGAATTTAAATCTCTTACAACTACTCTTAAAGAACAGGGTGCATGGAAAGGTCATCTTCATTTGATTAAAAAAGATGGCGGTAGTCTTTGGATGGATGTGACCGCCTTCTCATTTCACGATAAAGACAATGAAATTTCTCAATATGTAATAGTTGGTAACGATATAACAGAATACAAAAAAGCGATTGAGATTAAGCAGATGTTTCTGGCAAACATGAGTCATGAATTAAGAACACCATTACATGGAATTCTTGGGATAATTAATCTTATGAAAGACTCTATTCTTACCGAAGAGCAGGTTACATATTTAAATCATTTGGAAAATGCAGGAACAATGCTATCTAAGATGGTTGACGACCTTATTGATTTAAATAAAATTGAAACCGGACAGCTAAAAATCGAGAGAAAAGAGTTTTGCCCTGCTGATATAATTGAGCAGATTCCTATAATGTTTTCAGACATTTTAAAAAGTAAAGGATTAATATACCAAACCATAATAAGTTCAAATGTACCCCATAAACTTATTGGAGACCCTTTCAGGCTAAAGCAAATACTGCTGCAGCTTGCAGAAAACTCTATAAACTACACTGATTCAGGAATAGTTAAACTTGAAGCTGAAATGGTTTATGAAGGAACCAACAATTATATAGTGCAATTTAAAGTAAGTGACACCGGAATTGGGATACCAAGAGAGAAGCTTGATTTTATTTTGGAAAAATTTAACCAGGCTCATATGGATTATTCCAGACCTATTGGTGGTGCAGGACTAGGTTTAACAATAGCAAAAAACATTATCGAGACTCAGGGCGGACGCTTTCAAATTCAGAGCGAGGAAGATAAAGGAACAACAGTAACTTTCTCTTTGAATTTTTCCAAATATATCGAAGAATCAGAAAACATTAACATATTATCTGAAGCTGAAGAAAAACTCAATATAAAAGTGCTTATTGCTGAAGATACTGAATTAAACCAGATGGTTTTTCGCAAGCAGATGCAAAAAATGGGCTTCGGATATGATTTTGCAGAAAACGGCAAAGTAGCCATAGAAAAACTTCAAACAGGAAAGTTTGATATTATTTTAATGGATATGCATATGCCTGTGATGGATGGGTTTGAGGCAATAAAACACATCAGGAAAAACATGCCTGAACCATTAAATTCAATACCCATAATATCTATTTCAGCCAATATAATGAATGATACACCCAGCCTATGCATAAATGCAGGCGCTAATGATTATATTCCAAAACCATTTAAATTAAATGAATTGGAACAAAAAATTGAACTGTTAGTAAAAGCTAAAAAATTAAATAATAAGCAATGATGCAAAATAACCCTTCAAGCAATGGCAACAACTTGCTCTATAATTTTGAATACCTTGATGAACTAAGCGATGATGACATTGACTTCAAAATTAATATGATTTCTTTTTTTATTGAAAATGCACCTCTTTCTCTTGAAGAAATAAAGCTTCAGCATTT
This sequence comes from uncultured Bacteroidales bacterium, assembly GCA_964601515.1. GTDB lineage: Bacteria > Bacteroidota > Bacteroidia > Bacteroidales > UBA7960 > PWND01. Next base: position 3,161 of record CAZRNU010000144.1, read on the forward strand.
AAATAAAAACTGGAAAGCTTTAAGAGAGATTACTCATAAGTATAAGCCTCAGATTGGATTTATGGGCATTAGTTCAATTGCTGAAGATGTTGAAAATCTTGAACAGTATGCTTCTAAAGAAACAAATATTGATGAAATGCCGGGCTTGATTGAGAATATTGAAAAGGTGAGTTATAATGCAATCGATCAATTAAAAGATGAACTGGAAAGATTAAAAAATCTTTAACCTCTCATTACAACATTCCAGTATTTCTGCTTCATTACCTTTAGAATGGATTCAAGATTTTCTTTCTTCAGAGAAGAAAGAAAGATATCTCCACTATTATCTTTAATACTTTCAGACAATCTTACCCATTCAGAGAAGATGCTATGCTCCTCATTCATATTATTTTTTAACAGAAAATCTTTAATTATTGCAACTTCTTCTGAATTAAACTTACTTTTTGGAGTTGTAGGCCATTTTTCAAGGATTAGCTTAATAGCATCCTTGTCTTCTCTTTCTTGTTTTTTAACATCAGAAAAATCAGGCAATAGTTCATCTTCATGGATTAGATCACCCTTTTCTAAATTTTCCTTTATTTTTAATTCACATTGAGAATATATTGCACTAAGAAGCTTCTGTGGGCTAAAAGGCTTTACAACCAAATCGTTCATGCCAAATGAAATAACCTTTTCCCTCAACCCTTGATCAATAGATGCAGTGAGTGCTATCATTGGCACATTTTTGTTTGAGTTTTGAAGACCTCTAGTGTGTTGAGATAACTTAAAACCATCAGTATCAGGCATATTTAAATCAACCAAAGAAACATCAAACACCATTTTATCAAGAAGGTCAACAGCTATCTGACCGGTTTCAGCAATTCTAACAGTTGCACCCCATTTTTTCAACCACTTTCGGGCAAGCATTATATTCATTAAATTATCTTCAATAAGAAGAACATTTAATCCAAACAGATTTACTTCAGCTGCTTCTTTCTTTTCAAACAAATCATAAGCATTTTCAATGCTAACTTTTCTGCTAAAACTAATAACTATTGTGGTTCCTATGCCAACTTCCGATTGAATTTCGATGCTACCCTTATGAAGTTCAACTATTTTTTTTACAATCGCCAAACCCAGACCACTGCCGCCAAACTTTCTTGCTATATCAATTCCGCCCTGAGAAAAAGGATTAAAAAGTTCTTTTTGCTTTTCTTTTTTGATACCAATACCGGTATCCCTTACAAACAAATCAATGCTTACTTCATTATTGCCTGTTTGCTTTGCTTTATATCCAACGGTTATTTCACCTTTTTCCGTAAATTTTATAGCATTTGAAATCAGGTTGTTGAGTACCTGAGTCAACCTGTTAGGATCTCCCAAAACACTTACATTATCAAGCCCTTCGAAACTTGTAATCAAGGCAAGTTCTTTTTCTGAAGCTTTAGGTTTCCAAACTTCAACAATCTTTAAAATGCTGTTTTTCAGATTAAAAGGAATGTTTTCCAATTCCAGTTTTCCTGATTCAAACTTTGAATAATCAAGAATATCATCAATCAGGTGAAGCAGATTATCTGCTGAAAAATTCAACACTTCAAGATTTTCTTTCTGTTCAGTATTTACACCTTCATACATTAATAGATTTGAAACTCCAATAATTGCATTTAATGGAGTTCTAATTTCATGGCTCATTACCGACAAGAACTCAAGCTTAGCTTTATATGTTTTCATAATTTCCAGCCTTGCTTTTTCTAAAGCCTCCTCTGCTTCTTTTCTTTTGGTAATATCTTCCTTTATGGCAATGAAGTTTGTTATTTCGCCTTTTTCATCAATTACAGGAGAAATGGTAGCCATTTCCCAAAAAAAATCTCCATTCTTTTTCTTGTTATTAAACTCCCCCTGCCACTGTTTACCTGTTGAAATAGTATCCCAAAGTTGTTTGTAGAATTCTTTTTCTTGCTTACCTGATTTAAGGACATTGGAGTTTTTCCCGATTATTTCTTCACTTGAATAACCGGTAATTTCGAGAAATTTTTTGTTTACGTATAATATTTTTGAATGCTTATCGGTAATGACAATTGAGTTTGCACTTTGCTCAACTGCTTGTGAAAGCAATCTATAATCATTCAACAAACTACTGCTAATCTCCATTTAAGAAAAAATTTTTTCAAATATAAAGGATTTTTAAATATGTAAGAACAAATAAAAAGCCGATATGATTTAAATTATAAAAAAGTTTTAATTTTAATTTGTATGATTGTGAAAACGTTGTAAATTATTTCCTTATTATAAAAACTTATATTTGCATAAAAAAAACAACATGGCAACATCAATGACCGGTTATGGGAAAAGCACATGCCAGATAAATGGCAAAGCTTTTAACATTGAGATTAAAGCATTAAACAGTAAGTCGCTTGATTTGTTTCTTAAAATGCCACAAATTGTTAGAGAGAAAGAAAATCTTATCAGGAATGTAATTTCGGAAAAGCTGACAAGAGGTAAAATTGAACTTATTGTTACTTACGAAACTGTAGATGTAAATAAAGGATTATTTATAAACAAAGCCCTTTTCAAACATTATTACAAAACAATAAAAAGCATTGCGGATGAACTTGATGTAAATATTGGCGAAACAATAATTTCTTCGGTTTTAAAAATGCCTGACGTAGTTACTTCTGAATCAGAGGATTTTGGCTCCGAACAATGGGAAATATTTGAAAATTGCATAAATGAGGCTATAGAAAATCTGATACAATTCAGAAAATCAGAGGGAGAGCATCTAAAAAAAGATATTAACAACAATATACTAAATATCAAAAATCTGCTTGGAGAGATTTCGAATTATGAGGATGAAAGAATGGAACTTATAAAGCAGAAAATGACTTCTTCATTATCCGGCATTGCTGAAAAAGGTCAGTTTGATTCGAACAGATTTGAGCAAGAACTCATATATTATATTGAGAAACTAGACATTAATGAAGAGAAAGTTAGGCTTGGGAAGCACTTGGAGTATTTTACCGAAACCATAATAAATGAAGAACACAGCGGGAAAAAACTAGGCTTCATCTCCCAAGAGATAGGAAGAGAAATTAATACTATCGGAAGCAAGGCTCAACATGCCGAGATGCAGAAATTAGTAGTACAAATGAAAGATGAATTGGAAAAGATTAAAGAACAATTAATGAACCTTATATAGAATGAGGGGTAAATTGATAATTTTTTCTGCTCCTTCGGGCGCAGGAAAAACAAGCATAGTTAAGGAGCTTCTAAAAAGAATTCCTGAATTGGAATTTTCAGTTTCGGCTTGCTCCAGAACCATTCGCCCAAATGAAGTTAATGGCAAGGATTACTATTTTATAACAGTAGAAGAATTCAGAAAAAACATAGAGGAGAATAAATTTATTGAGTGGGAAGAAGTATATCCGGGCAGCTATTATGGAACATTAAAATCTGAAGTAGAGAGAATTTGGGAAAAGGGACATCATGTGGTATTTGATGTAGATGTTATTGGCGGCTTAAACATTAAAGAACAATATCCCAAGGAAGCATTATCTATTTTTATTATGCCTCCTTCAATTGAAGAACTGAGAAAAAGACTAGAGAACAGACAAACAGAAACACCCGAGACATTGAAAAAGAGAGTTGACAAAGCAGAATATGAATTAGGTTTTGCCAACAATTTCGATGTAAGAATTGTAAACAATATCCTGGAAGATGCAATTTTTGAAGCTGAAAAAACAGTAAAAAACTATATAACGGGCTAGAAAAAACTAATTCTTCTTCTCAAGATTTGGCAAATAATCTTCCTTTGCCCATTTGAAGTTAGGCTCAAACTTCAATACTTTATCCATCACTTTAATTGCATCCTGCACTCTGGAAGTGTATTCATAAGATTTGGCCAATGAAATCAATGTATTCAAATACAACCAACGATGACTGTATGGCATATTTTCCTCATAAATTTCTATAGCTTTTGCATAATGCTCAGCTGCTTCTTTTTTTGAGCCACCAAATATTGAGGGAGTATAAAAACTCAGATTTCCTTTTTCAACCCAAGCCCTTGGATATTTACGATTTGCAGCTACTGATTTATCGGCAGCAGCATAGCTTTTGGTTCCTAAAGTAACACCTTTTAATCTGTTTAAAGACATTTCATAACCGTAGAATGCTGCCTGAAAAGCCCATGCTTCAGATTCATATTTTGGATTTTTAAATAACTCTTCAAGGTATGGGTAGGCTCTTTCTAAATAATACCTTCCTTGCTTTGAATTATCAAAACCCAAATGATAACCAATAAGTCCGTATTGTGCCAAAACAATATTATACAGAAGCTCTTCTCT
>CAZRNU010000145.1:0-7466 GCA_964601515.1 uncultured Bacteroidales bacterium
TTAAGCTTAGTAATTAATAAAAAAAATATCTATATATTTACGTGCTAGTTTTCATGGTTGCAAAGGGAGAACCAAATATGCTTATCAGCATGGTTTTCCCTTTTTCATTTTGATTAATATATAAAATGGCTAAAGTAAAAACAGCTTTTTTCTGCAATAGTTGCGGTGCTCAGTCTGCCAAATGGATAGGTAAGTGTCCTGCCTGTGGTGAATGGAATACATATTCAGAAGAAGTAATTCAACGAGAAACATCTGCTTTATCATCAAACAAAGGACGATTTGCGTCTAAATCTTCTCCGCAATTTATAGACGACATTGAATATAAAGATGAGGTTAGAATATCGTCAAAGATTCAAGAACTTGACAGAGTATTAGGAGGGGGGATTGTTCCGGGATCTCTTGTTTTAATAGGTGGTGAGCCGGGAATTGGGAAGTCTACAATTATGCTGCAGCTGGCACTACAAGCAACAGGGCTAAAAACACTTTACGTATCAGGGGAGGAGAGCCCTGTTCAGATTAAAATGCGCGCTCAAAGGCTTGGCTATAAAGATTCGTCATGTCTTATACTTACTGAAACAGACACTTCAGAATTATTTAAGCACATTTCTGCAATTAACCCTGAATTGATTATTGTAGATTCTATTCAAACGCTTACAACTCCAAATATTGAGAGTTCAGCCGGAAGTATTTCTCAAATTAGAGAGTGTGCTCATGAATTTCAGAAGTTTGCGAAAGAAACATCTACTCCTGTTTTCCTTATAGGACATATTACAAAAGACGGTTCTCTCGCAGGGCCAAAGATATTGGAGCATATGGTAGACACTGTATTGCAGTTTGAGGGCGATCATAACAACATTTATCGAATTCTGCGTGCAATGAAAAATAGATTTGGAAGCACTTCCGAACTTGGAATTTTCGAAATGAGGTCAACAGGTTTGCGCGAAGTTCTGAATCCTTCAGAAATGCTTATTTCAAATCACGATGAGCCATTAAGCGGAGTTGCGGTTGGGGCAATTATCGAAGGCATTCGTCCAATATTAATAGAAACTCAAGCATTAGTTAGTTCAGCTGCATACGGAACACCTCAAAGATCTGCTACAGGTTTCGACACTAGAAGACTTAATATGTTGCTTGCAGTTCTCGAAAAAAGATGCGGATTCAGGATTGGCATTAAAGATGTCTTTTTGAATATTACAGGAGGATTAAAAATAAGCGACCCCGCTGCAGACTTAGGCATTATTTGTTCAATACTTTCATCTGCAGAAGATATACCGATTAATCAAAAAGCTTGCTTTGCTGCTGAAATAGGACTTACAGGCGAATTGCGCCCGGTAATGCGCGTAGAGCAAAGAATTGCCGAAGCCGAAAAACTTGGTTTTGAAGAAATTTATGTGTCTAAATATAACACCAAAGGTCTTGAAAAGCAATTTAAATCAATAAAGATTATTCCGGTTTTAAGAGTTGACCGGTTGTTCTCATTGTTATTTGGGTAAACTGAATCGATTATTTACCCGACAAAACTGAGTTATATCTTTCAGTATCATTTAGCAAATGAATAGCTTCCAGAATATCTTCGTCAGTTTTTATTGAGGCTTCAATTCGTCCTTTAGAAAAATAGTAGCGGCCGATAATTTCATCCTTCAATAATCTTTTAATTTCAGAACTATGGGTATATATGTCTTTTTCCTTTGTTGCTTTGACTTTTTGTTTTAAATCAATTATGTATTTTTCCAGATTCGCAAAATATTCATCTTCTTTGGCAGCAGCTATCAACTCATCCATTTTTTCTTCACTAAGTGATTTAAATGTAAAATCTCTACCATTTACAAAAGAAATAAAGTCATTGTATATATTATCTGTTATTTCAAACTCAGTAACTGCTGCAATAGCTTTGTTTTCGTGAAAAAACTTTGTAGCATAATCAAATATCATGTATTGAATAATTAGTTCAATAGTAATGTTTGCCGGATCTGGTTTTTCAACAATTATATCAGGCTCTAAACCACCGCCGTCATAAACTACTCTGCCATTGGCTGTTTTAAATGCTACTTTCAAAGAATCAGGAATTTCAGCAATACTGCCATCTTCATTCTTTTTTGCGTAGTCAATGGCCTGTATACATCTACCACTTGGAATGTAATATTTGGCTACTGTAACCTTCATTTGTGTATTGTAAACCAAAGGGATAATGTTTTGCACCAATCCTTTGCCAAATGTTCTTTCACCTATTATTACACCTCTGTCGAAATCTTGAATTGCGCCGGCAACGATTTCAGAAGCAGAAGCACTTCCCCTGTCTGTCAATACAGCAATTGGGATATCCCTATCGATTGGAACATTTAATGTTTTGTGTACAGTGTTTCTTTCTTCTATTCTCCCTTTAGTTTCAACTACTGTCTTGTCTTTGTCTACAAATAAATTAACAATATTTACTGCCTCGTTAAGTAACCCTCCTCCATTACCTCTTAAATCAATTACTAGGCTTTCAAGGTTATGATCTTGTTTTAATTTAATGAAAGCTTCTCTAAACTCTGCAGATGCACTTTGAGTAAAGCCCATTAACTTAATATATCCTATTTTTTCATTGATCATGCCATAAAAAGGGATGTTATCAACTTTAATAATTTCTCTTGTTAGCGTAACTTTCTGTGGAGTTGCAATGCCATACTTTCTTACCAAAAGCACAACTTCGCTTCCGGGTTGTCCATGCAATAAAGTTTTCACGTCATCAAAATTCATATCTGCAGTAGATCTTCCGCTAACCTCTAAAATCACATCACCGGCAACCAACCCGCCCTTATATGCCGGAAAGCCTGAGTATGGCTCGGTTATTACAACTTCTTTTTCTCTATAATGAATAACCGCCCCAATGCCGCCATATTGGCCTGTTGTAATAAATCTATAATCTTCTATTTCTGATTCCGGAATAAAAACAGTATAAGGGTCTAAAGACTCAAGCATACTGTCTATTGCTGTTTTAATTAGCTCAGCAGAGTTAATTTCATCAACGTAATTAACAAAAAGCTCACGGTATAATGCAGCAAATATGTCAAGATTCTTTGTTAACTCGAAGTTCTTGTTAACAAAACCGGCAGTAACAATAACAGTGATTGATATAAGTATTACAATTAAGATATTCTTAACTTTTACCTTTAGATTTTTCATTGCTTTCATCTTTTTCTTTTTTATTAGTTTTTTCCGGCACCGGATCGTAGCCGCTTCCACCCCAAGGATGGCATTTTGAAATTCTTTTTATAGTAAGCCACCCTCCTTTTATAGGCCCATGTTTTTGAATAGCTTCAACACCATAATGCGAGCATGTTGGTGTGTAACGACATGAGGCCGGAATCAGGGGTGATATTAAATATTGATATACCCTAATTAAGCCTATAAAGATAAACTTAAACAATTTTGCAGCTAAATTAATTAAAAACATTTCAAAAAAAGCCTGTTAGTTAGGTTTCTAATGAGGATAAAATCAACTTCTCCAATTCGTGTAAAGAAAAAATGATTTTCTTTTCTATTTCTTCATGTCTGGGGACGACTTTTCCTGTATAAATAATCCCTATCAGGCAAAGCAATTCCCTTTCATTCAAAAACGAATAAAAAGAGCTTTTGTTTTTTCTATATGATTCTTTTATGATACGTTTTATATAGTTTCTGTCAGTTGCATTTTTGAATTTCTTTGATGAAACGCTAATTAGGCATTTTGCCGGATAATAAAAAAAAGCATTTTGAGGTATTTTCTTATGAGGAAATGAAGGATTTTGTTGTTGTATTATTTGTGTCACATTATCCGCTGTAGAGTAATCCTGGACGTTATTGTTTAAAATATAATTTTCAACTGGATTCTGTATTATTAACCATTGAATTTTAAATGGATAACTGAAAAATGAATTTCCTTTTTCAAAAAGAATATTTTTAAGATTGAAATTGCATAATCTTTCACTTTTTTTGAAAGTTTGCATATTGTTCTATAATAAGAAAAGCTTACAGTATGAACTTAAGCCTGTGATTGTTTCTTGCGATTACATTCTAAAAAAGCATCAATTGCCATTGTCATAGATGGAGCATTTTCCGTGGGTGCTTTTAGGTTTAGTTTAAAGCCTGCTTTTTCAATAGCCTTGGCAGTTGCCTCGCCAAATGCACCAAGAACTGTTTCATTTTGAACAAAATTAGGAAAATTCTTTTGCAAAGATTCAATTCCAATAGGACTAAAAAAGACCAACATCTGAAACTTATTAATTTCTAATCCTGACAAATCATCCGGAATTGTTCTATAAATTGGGGCCATTACAAAAGTTACTTTCGCCTGGTCTAGTTGTTTTGGAATATCCATTTGGTGATTTTCGGCACATGGGAAAAGATATTTCTCAGTCTTCTGCTTTTTAATAATATCTAAAAGTTCCGCAAAATTGCTTTTTCCGAAAAAGATTTTTCTTTTTCTAAATTGCACATATTTTTGTAAGTATAAAGCTATAGCTTCAGATGTGCAAAAGTATTTCATCGTTTCAGGAATACTTACCCTAAGCTCTTCACATAAAATGAAAAAGTGGTCAATGGAGTGTTTTGAGGTAAAAATTATTGCTGAATAGTCAAGAATATTAACCCGCTGTTGACGAAATTCTTTTGCACCAATACCTTCTATTTTAAAAAACTTTTTGAAACAAATGTCAACATTGTATTTTTTTATTATTTCAGCATAAGGCGATTTCTCATTTTCCGGTTGTGGCTGAGATATTAAAATATTCTTGATTTTCAAAGCAGCGTCTCCTTAAATTTATCGTTAGTAATCTTCGTTTTATTAATGCAATCCCTGAAAATAATTTGCAGAAGTCTTCAATATTAGTAATATAGGCACAATTTCAACGGCGCAAAGGTACAAAAATAAATAATACACAGATAAATTTGATGCATTATGTCCTATTGCAATGCCCCTTAATATTTTAAAAACACTTAGCAAACCAAATATAATCCAAGTAATAAGCAAAACAATATTGTTCTGATAAAAAATATTATACAACAAAAATGGAAAAATAATAAGGCCAATAATCTGGTTAATTAGCATTATATTTTTAAAATAAAAGCTGGTTGCATTATCAGTTTTAAAAACGAACGCAATAAATCTTAATCCTAAGTATTTCATAACATAAAACACTATAGTTAATACAAAAACCAAAAGAAAAACCGATGTGCTTTGAGAGACTGATTCTGCATTTACATAGCCAAAATAATCTAAACTTAGAAAAACAAGCAATGAAAAAACTGCAAAAAATACAGTTATGAGTAAATAAGAAACCCACTCACCTATTATACTTTGTTCTTTAATTAATTGCCAAAAATCCCTATTGTTAAAAGCTGCTTTAAATGTATGCTTTACAGCATTGGGTTGCAAGTATCTTGCAAATCCAACAACAGCAGCCAAAATCAAAAGAACAATTGCCGGCCAGTTAAAGTTTTCTTTTTTTCGTCTTATAGGATCAGAGTTTATTGCCGGAAGAAGACTTTCATTAAAAAACTCATTTCCTGAATAAACAATTGTTTGTGGTGATTGTGCAAAAAGTATTGAATCAATTGTTACTGTAGTAACAATTGATTCATCGTATAATGGGTTTTTAACTATTGCAATACTCTCAATGCTTTTCTCTATAATAATCTTTGGTCTAGAGATAACTGTGGGAGACTTAATTACGCTGTCAAACACGCTTGCCGGAATCAACAGACTGTCTGTTATCTCCAAAGGGAAAGCTGCACTATCTGTTTGGCTACTTGATAAATCAACAGAGGGAGTTTTAATTATATCATTTGCATTGGTTTTCAACGAATCAATGACCGTCATATCGGTTGCGAAAAATTTAATATTAGCGTAACCACTATAGCTAAAACAAACACTAACAATTATAAAAAAATGAATAATAAAGTTGATTGGCGGTCGAAACATGCAGATTCAAAATTTATGCAAAATTAAGTCTTTTTAGGAAACAAATAATTATACATGAATAAACTTTTATGACAGCTATTTAACTATTATTTTCGTGATATTGCTTTATCTAAATCTATCAAACTTTTTGCCTGTAATACTATTGAAAAGCCAAATAAGTTGTGCTATAACAAATTTATTGTTCATCCAAACATATTACGAAAATCTTTGTTTTTATATTTGCAAAAAACATAATTAATGAATAAAAACATGCAGTTTTTGATTTTTTTCTCCATAGTTGTTGTCGTTTTCTTTTTAGCTAATTACTACATTTTTTCTAAAAGCATAGCAGTTTTTGAACACGGAAGCTTATTAAGAAAATTGTTTGTCTATACGTTCTGGACTCTTGCCGCCTCTTATTTTGCTGGCCGAGTTCTAGAAAGAATACAAATAAGTCTTTTCAGCGACTCGCTCGTTTGGATAGGTTCTTTTTGGATGGGAGCTTTATTGTATTTCATTTTAATAGTTTTATTGTTAGATGTATTAAAAATTGCTAACTATTTTTTCGAAATTTTACCCCAATTTATTACCGATAACCTTCAAAAAGTTAAAATCATTACATTCATTTTTAGTGTTTTATTTGTTGCTGGATTGCTTGTTTTTGGTTTTATAAATGCACGAAGACCAATTATAAAAAATATTACAATTGATATATCCAAACACTCAAATGAATTTAAAGAATTAGATATTGTCGTTGTTTCAGATATTCACTTAGGCACAATTATAGGAAACGGATATCTAAGTAGGATTGTGAGTGAAATTAATTCATTGAAACCAGACATTATACTAATTGCAGGTGATTTACTGGATGAAGATCTTGAGCCTGTTATCAGGCAAAATCTTGGAGAAACTTTAAAAATGCTTGAAGCTCCTAAAGGAGTTTTTGCTATAATGGGGAATCATGAATATATAGGAGGTGTTGAAGCCGCATCTATTTATTTGAGGGACCACGGAATAGTTGTTTTAAAAGACAGTGTTGTGTTAATTGACAATAGTATATATATAATAGGACGAGATGACAAGGAGTCTGCAAGATTTGGTTCAAACACAAGAAGGACATTACAAGAGCTTTATAATGATTACAATATTGATGAAAGTTTACCGGTAATAGTTCTTGATCACCAACCTGTTGATATTAATAACGCGGTTTTACTAAACGCGGATGTTCAGTTTTCAGGACATACCCATAAAGGACAAATTTGGCCTATCAATTATTTAGTAAATGCAATTTTTAAAGTAGGATATGGGCATCAAAAAATTAACAAAACCAATGTGATAGTTACCTCAGGTATTGGAACGTGGGGGCCTCCTATAAGGATAGGCAGTAGGCCTGAGATCCTTTCTGTAAAGTTTCTTTTTAATTCTTTAGATGAAATTAAGTAGAATGAATCCCATTGTTTGTGCAACTGAAAATATCTGAAAATCACACAACTAAAGAGGCTGCAAAAAAAAAGCTAAAAATATATCAAATAATACATTACAGAAA
>CAZRNU010000146.1:0-7431 GCA_964601515.1 uncultured Bacteroidales bacterium
ACTCTGCAGTTTTACTATTAAGCAAGGGCAACAGAATTGCATCTTCTGAATACTTCAGTTCAAGGAATTTTAACATTTCAACTATAGAGGCCGAGCCGACATTTAATGTGTTTTTCAGTAATACATTCAGGGTTGGAATTTTCTATGGGCACCAAAGAAAACAAAACGCTGAAAGCTTGGCTCAGGAGTATTCAATTATTAATAAAGCCGGCGCAGATTCAAGACTAAATTTTCCCGGCAAAGGGTCTGTAGTAATTCGTTTTCAACTTTCTCAAATAGAATATCCTTTCGACGAAAACACTCCACTTGCCTTTGATATGTTAGAAAGCCTTAAGCCGGGCCTGAATCAACTTTGGAATATTGCCTGGCATCAGAATTTGAATGATTACCTTATGCTTATAATAAACTACCATGGCAGGAAAAGCCCTGATAATCCTACAATTCATACTGGCAATGTGCAAATTAGAGCGTTTTTCTAAGCCGTATTTATTTAGTCTGATAATCCTGCTATATTTGCACCACATTTATAAACTGAATAATGACTGATTTCTTCAACATCTTTATTGAAAACATCAGGGAAACAACTATCCTCGAATATATTGCAGTTGCATTCGGGCTTATAAGTGTTTGGTTTGCAAAAAAGGCAAATATTCTGGTGTTTCCGACAGGGATTATTAGTACAATTATATACATTTATATTTGCTTCTTTGCTCAACTTTACGCAGATATGGGTATAAATCTTTTCTATACCGGAATGAGCATTTATGGATGGTATGTTTGGACTAGAAGAGATAAAAACAAAAAATTAATTCCGATAAGGTGGAGCTCCGTTAAGGAGCAAATTGCAGGAATAGCCGCCGTCATTATAGGTTTTTGGATTATTCTTTGGTTGCTTTGGGTTTTTAAAAGCAACGATACAGAATACATAAGCTCATTTATTCCATATGTTGATGCTTTCACTACGGCGATTTTTTTAGTTGGAATGTGGTTTATGGCAAGGAAAAGAATTGAAAACTGGATTTATTGGATTGTTGGCGATTTAATATCTGTTCCTATTTATTTTTATAAAGGATTAGTTTTTACAAGTTTTCAGTTTTTTGTTTTTTTGATTCTAGCTGTAATGGGATTCTTAGAATGGAAAAGGATGAGGGAGTCGGGAGTCTCAAGTCCTGAGTCCTGAGTCCTGAGTCCTGAGTCAGGCTGCCGACTGCCGACTGCCGACTGCCGACTTTCGACTGCCGACTGTCAACTGCCTACTTTCGACTTACGACTTACGACTCAAAATACTATCTTTGCACTGAAAAATTTTAATGCCATGACTAAACAAAAACTCTCAGTATATAATTCACTCTCCAGGAAAAAAGAAATTTTCGAGCCTTTAAATAATCCTTTTGTAGGCATGTATGTATGTGGGCCTACAGTTTATGGTGATGCACATTTGGGTCATGCCCGTCCGGCCATAACCTTTGATCTTGTATTCAGATATTTACAGCATATAGGTTATAAGGTTCGCTATGTAAGAAACATAACTGACGTAGGACATCTTGAAAATGATGCAGACCAAGGAGAGGACAAAATTGCAAAAAAAGCCAGAATCGAGCAAGTTGAACCAATGGAAGTAGTTCAATATTTCTCCGACCGATATCACGAAGACATGGATATGCTTAATGTTAAGAAACCAAGCATTGAGCCTCGCGCTTCAGGTCATATCATCGAGCAGATTGAAATGGTAAAAGACATTCTAGAAGCAGGTTTCGCTTATGAAGTAAATGGGTCTGTGTATTTCGATGTGGAAAAATATCATAAAACACACAACTATGGCAAGCTAAGCGGCAGAGTGCTTGAAGATATGATGGCTAATACACGAGATCTTGAAGGTCAGAATGAAAAACGAAACCAGGTTGACTTTGCGTTATGGAAAAAAGCATCTCCTGAACATATTATGAGATGGCCGTCTCCTTGGAGTGATGGGTTTCCTGGATGGCACCTCGAATGTTCGGCCATGAGTACAAAATATTTGGGCGAAGTTTTCGATATTCACGGAGGTGGAATGGACCTGTTATTTCCACATCATGAATGTGAAGTAGCACAATCTAATGCAGCAAATGGCAAAGATGCTGTTAAATATTGGCTTCACAACAATATGATAACTATCAATGGACAGAAAATGGGGAAATCACTCAATAACTTTATTACACTTAAAGAGTTCTTCTCCGGAAATCATTCAGCTTTGGAAAAAGCTTATGACCCAATGACAATAAGGTTTTTTATTCTTCAAGCACATTACCGAAGCACGCTCGACTTTAGCAATGAGGCATTACAGGCTGCTGAAAAAGGTTTGAAAAGGTTATTTCAGGCGATGGGTAACCTTAATAAACTTCAATCTGCAGACAAATCCACTTCTGATGTTTCCAAAATTGAGCAGAATTGTTATGATGCAATGAATGATGATTTTAACAGCCCAATAGTAATAGCTAATCTATTTGATGCTGTTAGAATTATCAATTCTGTTTATGACAAAAAAGAGAGCCTGATGTCAAAAGATATTGAAATACTAAAAAATGTTTTTAAAACTTTCCTTGTTGACATTTTGGGATTAAATGACAATATGAGAAACGACGATAAAAGCATAGAAACTATTAACGGATTGATGGAGCTTATCCTTGACATGAGGAAAAAAGTACGAGAACAGAAGGACTATGCAGCTTCTGATAAAATCCGTGACTCGCTGAGTGCTTTAAATATAACAGTTAAAGATTCAAAAGAAGGTAGCAGCTGGGAGCAGAATTAACAATTATTATAATCCCAAAACAATTGTTTAATCGGCCCTTTTTCAAATTTCTATTATTTTTGTGTTTTAAAGTTAGAATGTTAATAAACATTTAACACATTAACATCGCTTCTAACTCACACGGTATAATGGAAAAATTCTTTGTATAATTGAATATCTAACAAAAAACTCACGCGAATGAAAAAAAGCAAAATTATTGTTGCTGCATTTATGACTGTTATTTCAATAACAGGACTTTATTTGCAAACAAAAGCATGCACAAATGTACTGGTATCTAGAGGAGCTAGTGCTGATGGAAGTGTTATGATAAGCTATCTGGCAGATGCCGGTGGATTTATAGACCCATTGAAATTTTACCCGGGCGGCACTTACCAACCGGGCGATTCAGTAGAAATATACGAATGGGATACCGGAAAATATCTTGGTAAAATTGCGCAGGTGCCTCGAACTTATAAGGTTATTGGCAATATGAATGAATTTCAGGTTGTAATTGGCGAAACTACATTTACAGGTCGAGAAGAACTTGGAACGCCAAACGGCATTATGGACTATGGAAGCCTTAAGTATATCGCGCTTAAAAGAGCTAAAACTGCTAGAGAAGCGATAAAAATCATGACAGACCTTGTTGCAGAATACGGTTATGCCAGCACAGGAGAATCTTTTTCTATAGCAGATAAAAACGAAGCCTGGGTTCTTGAATTAATTGGAAAGGGTGAATTTGGAAAAGGCGCTGTTTGGGTAGCAGCTAGAGTTCCTGAAGGCTATATAGCAGCCCATGCAAATCAAGCACGTATTCGCAAAATAGACTGGAAAGACAAAAACAATTGGATGTGGTCGGAAGATATTGTAGATTTTGCAATAGAAAGAGGTTATTTTTCCGGCAAAAAAGAAGATTTCAGCTTTGTTGATGCTTATAATCCGGTTGACCCGGTTTCTCTTCTTCTTTGCGAAGGCAGAGTATGGAGTGTATACAGAAGAGCTGCTCCATCGCAAAATTTCTCTGCTGATTACTGGAGATGCGTTGTTGGTGCAGAACCTTATCCATTGTTTATTAAGCCCGAC
Source organism: uncultured Bacteroidales bacterium (assembly GCA_964601515.1). GTDB lineage: Bacteria > Bacteroidota > Bacteroidia > Bacteroidales > UBA7960 > PWND01. Next base: position 3,854 of record CAZRNU010000146.1, read on the forward strand.
AGACCTGTTACTCTTGAGGATATGATGGCACTTGTTAGAGACCATTTCCATGATTCACCTTTCTATACTGCAGAAGGCTTTGCTGCAGGTCCTCATAATAATCCTTACAGATGGAGACCTTTGTTCTTCAGCTTTGACGATGTTGTTGACAAGGATGGCGAAAAAATGAAGTTTTCATGGGAAAGAACTATTTCTCAGCCACAAACAGGATTTTCTTTTGTTTCTCAGTCTAGAAATTGGCTTCCTGACGAAATAGGCGGTATTTTCTGGTACGGTGTTGATGATACCTATTCTACTTGTTATATGCCTCTTTATATGGGTATGACAAAAGCTCCTAAAAGCCTGACAATTATAGATATTAACAAATTTGAATGGGAATCTGCTTTTTGGGTTTTTAATCTTGTTGCAAATTATGCATATGGAATGTATAATTATATGATAAAAGACATTCAGATAGTACAAAACGAACTGGAAAAACGATCAATAAGCATGACTAAAGCAATTGATCAAGCTGCTCTTGCTTTAAGCAAAAGTAACAAAGAGCTTATGCACGAATTCCTAACTGATTTCTCTGTAAATAATTCTGAATATGTTGTTGAAAGATGGAGAGAGCTAGGATATTATCTATTTACAAAGTATAATGACAGATATATTAATTCAGATGGCGGTATACGACCAAACCCCAAAGGTGCAGGATATAATGAAGACTTTAAAAGAAAAGCTATTCAGGAACGACCGGGATACTATGATGTAAGATGGCGTCAACCCGGAGAGCCTATTAAATAACCTTTCTCTGCTTGCATTAAAAACCCTCTGTTTTTTTCAGAGGGTTTTTATTTTTTTATACTTTTACATATATCCTAAAATCAAATAATCATGCCAACAAAACAACAAAGCTATTTTGAGTTCTTTATGAAGAAGCATTGGAAAAAACTCCTAATCGGATTATTCCTTTTTGTTTTACTTATTACTTCAATTAGAACTGTAGGTCCTGAAAAAGAAGGTGTAGTTCTTATGCTTGGAAAGTATAGCAGAACTGTTCAGCCCGGACTAAACTTCATTTTGCCATTCGGCTTAGAGAAAATGTATAAAATTCCTGTTCAAAGGCAATTAAAACAGGAGTTCGGATTCAGGACAGTTTCTACCTCATCATTGCGTACAAGTTACGCTAAAACTGCATATGCTGACGAATCTCTCATGCTTACGGGAGATCTAAATCTGGCTGACGTTGAATGGGTTGTTCAGTATAGAATTGTGGATTCCTATAAATATCTATTCAGAGTGCGTGATGCAGAAGACGCCCTTCATGATATGTCAGAAGCAGCTATGAGACAGATAGTTGGCGACAGAACCGTTAATGAAGTACTGACCGTAGGCAGGCAAGAAGTTGCATCTAGCGTTGAAGTGCTTCTTCAAAAAATGTGCGATGAATATGAAAACGGAATTCGAATTGTTCAGGTTGTTCTACAGGATGTAAATCCGCCTGAACCTGTTAAAGCGTCATTCAATGCTGTTAATGAAGCTCAGCAAGAAAAAGAGACATTGATTAACAAGGCCGAATCGGAATACAATAAAGTAATACCGCGTGCCAGAGGTGAAGCACAGGAAATTGTTCAGCTTGCAGAAGCATATGCCACAAACAGAATTAATATTGCTACAGGAGAAGCTGAACGCTTTATTGCATTATATAATGAATATGTTAAAGCATCCGAGGTAACTAAAAAAAGAATTTATTTTGAAACAATGGAAAGAATTCTTCCTAAGATTGACAACAAAATAATAATGGATGAAAAGGGCACAAATCTTCTGCCTTTATTTAATCTTCAACAGAAAAAGGATTAAACAGATTAAAAATCAGCGCCTTTAACCATTAAAATTGAAAAAACATGAAAACAAAACAAATCATAATATTAGTATTAGCAATTGTTGCTTCAATACTGTTTTTTAACAGTATGTTTATATTGGACGAAACCAAACAAGCAATTGTAACCCAGTTTGGCAAACCTGTTGGAGGCTTAAAAACTGCTCCCGGGCTACATTTTAAAGTACCCATTATTCAAAAAGTTCAATACTTTGATAAACGATATTTAAAATGGGATGGAGATCCAAATCAGGTTCCTACTCAGGATAAAAAGTTTATACATGTTGACACATATGCAAGATGGCAAATAATTGACCCCCTGCAATTTTTCATAAGACTAAAAGATGAAAGATCAGGGCAATCAAGGTTAGATGACATTCTAGACGGTGAAACAAGAAATGCTGTAGCAAGTTACCAGTTAATAGACATTGTCCGCTCATCTAACAGGAAGCCTGAGGTATCGGAAGACTATCTTCAAGATTTAGAATATTTGGAGGATATTACTGTTGGAAGAGCAAAGATTGAAGCAATGATACTTGAAAGAGCCAATGAAAGGACAAAAGATCTTGGAATTATAATTCTAGATTTTAGATTTAAAAGATTAAATTACGTTGATGAAGTTAGAAGGAGAGTATATGACAGAATGATTAGCGAACGCAATCGAATTGCCGAACAGTTTCGTTCTGAAGGACAGGGAGAGGCAAGAAAAATAGAAGGAGATAAAGAGAGAGATCTTGCAAAGATCCGTTCAGAAGCTGTTAAGGAATCTGAAATTATTAGAGGTCGTGCTGATGCCAGAGCAACTGCAATTTATGCAAATGCTTATAATAGAAGTTCAATGTCAAGAGAATTATACAGTTTTCTTAGAGCAATGGAAGCACTTGAAAAATCATTTGATGATAAAACAAACATTATTTTAACTACCGATAGCGAACTTTACAAATATCTAAAAAGTATAAGGTAGAATTAATATATTCCATTAAGAAAGGGATTATTTACTCTTTCGTATTTAATACTGGTTTTGTCTCCGTGTCCCGGATATACTGTCACATCATCAGGCAATATAAGCAATTTGTTTATAATTGATTTGATAAGAGTATCGTAATCTCCGGTTGGCAGGTCGGTTCTTCCAATGCTGCCTTGGAATAATACATCGCCACTAAATAATTTCTTTTCTGCTTCATTATAATAGCATATACTTCCGGCGGCATGCCCGGGTGTATGAATTGCTTTAAAAGACTGATTACCAAACTTCAATTCTTCATTGTCTAATATCCATTTTTCAGGTTTCACAAGATTGTCTATTTCAAAGCCAAAACTTGCCCCATAGCTTTTTGCATTATCAATGAATATGGTGCTGTCTTGATGAGTTATAGGCTTTAGTCCAAATGATTTGGAAACAAAGTTTGTTCCAAGCACGTGGTCTATATGACAGTGAGTATAAAGCTGAAGAACCGGTTTTAGATTATTCTGTTCGATAAAATCCAAGAAGATTTTCTCTTCACTTTCATCATAGCAAGCCGGGTCGATAATAGCACACTCTTTTGTTTCGTCAAATATTACATATGTATTAACCTGAAAAGGGTTAAAGTGGAACGTCTTTATATATGTCATTCTTTATATGTTTAGTTTTGGACAAAAATAATATAATATTTGAAAATGCATAAACAAAAAAAGCCCTCAAAAATTGAGGGCTTTAATAAAGTTTGGCGACGAC
>CAZRNU010000147.1:0-7331 GCA_964601515.1 uncultured Bacteroidales bacterium
AGAGACAATACATCAGGCAGAGATAATTCAGGAATTACTCCTGAAACTGTTGATAGAATAGCTAGAGAAAACGATAGAATCAGAAACACTGCAAATCCTGTTGTTACAGAAAGTCCAAATGGGAGTGTTAATTGGACAGAACAATTTATTGAAGCAAAGGGCGAAAGTGTAATTGATTCAGAACGCTTCTCAAATGCTGCACAAGCTAGAGCTATGGCTACGCGTGGCGCAATGGTTATTGCTCAAAGAAACTTGCTTGAAATAATTCAGGGAGTTCAGGTTACTTCAGAAACTGTTGTTATAGATATGGTAACAACCAGTGATATTGTGAAAACAAAGGTCGAGGGTGTTATAAAGGGAGCTGTTATGTTTGGTGATCCTGTTGAAAAAAATGGGATGATGGAAGTTGTAATGAGAGTTCCATTATATGGTAATAACGGCTTGGCCGGTGCTGTTTACGACGCAGTTCCTGACCAATCATCTGCTTTTCAAACTGCCGCAGATTCTAAAGTTGCTGGAGACAACTCAACTGTAGACCAAATGAAAGATGAATTACTTGGGTCTTTGTTTTTTGATTTTAAAGGTCAAAAATTTGATCCTTCTCTTTTCCCTGTTGTACTGGATGAAAACAATAATTTACTGCTCGATCTGTCGAAAGTCTATGATCCTCAAAAAGGAAGTTTTCCTACATATCTAAATGCTTCTAGAGAATTATTAGAAAGCCTCGGAATTAAAGAAGGAGTTCAAATTATTGATGCCATAAATACTAAACCCGGTGTAATAAAAGTAGATACCGGTAAATCAAAAGGTATAAATTGGACAAGAGTTGGCGAAATTGCCGGTGCAGTTGGTAAATTTTTACTGCTGTTTTTATAATTTAAACAACATTGTTTTATTAAAATAATCACTATGAAAAGAAGACTTATAAATGTTATTACTTTTGCTTTTTTATTATTAAGTTGCTTTGGCTCAAACGTATATTCTCAGAGAAGTAGCGAAGTCGAGGCCAAAGGATTAGGAATCACCCGACAGGATGCACTTTCTGATGCAATGCGCAATGCAATTGGTCAGGCGGTGGGTGTAGCTCTTACCAGCCAAACAAGAGTTGAAGATTTTATTGTTATTCAGGATGCTATTAATACGAGAGCAGAAGGTTATATTGAATCATATAATGTTATCAGAGAAGGAAAAGTTGGTTCTATGACTGAAATCGTAATTAAAGCTAAAGTTAGTCTTGACCCTTTGCGTGCAGATATAAACTTGCTTGCGAATAGTTTAGGTGGTATAAGGTTTTTGGTAATGTATGATGATAGAAATTTATCTGCAGAGGAAATTGAATATTATGAACATGCTGTGGAAAGAATTAATGAATTCCTTTCTTCAAAAAGATACAGATATATTGAACGTAAGAGATTCGAAGAATTAAAGCGAGAAGCATTAGGAATATTTCAGAATAGCCCTACAAATGACGAATCGTACGTGCAATATCTTGGGATGATGGCTAATGCTCAGTTTATTATTAATGTTAGAAAGGTTGGTGTTCAAAGCAGAAGTGGTGGATATGTAAGTACAGATGCCAAAGTTACGGTAGAAGTTCAAGCATACGATAATTGTACCGCTGAAGGTTTGGGTACTATTGTAATGGAAAGCGATTGGATGTCGTCAAGAGTTCCCAAAAATGCAACTATGGATGGGTTAAATAAAGCAATTCAGGGTAACTTGGATAGATTACTGTCAACTTTTACGTCCTATATCAGCAGTTGGGTTAATAATGGAACTCCATTTGAACTTAGATTTTATTCTACAGGAACATTTAGGGACTTTAGAGATTTAAGAAAAAAGCTTGTTGAAGATCCTAATTTTGGAGGACAAATAGAAGTTGTTTCATTTAATAATTATACCAAGTTAATTATAACTTTCAGAGACAGACCGGACGATTTGGCATACCGTATTTTAGACTACGCTGATGAAGTACCTGGATTTAGGGATAAAAATCTGGATGTAAAGCTAATTTACGGTCGTCAGATTAATTTTGCACCTCAAAATACGTTTGTACCTGAACTTCAGCATTTTCAAGGGGAATAAATTTTCAATTACTTAAAAAAACATATAGTTATGAAGAAAACATTTTTATTTTTAGTTTTTGTTGCATTCGTCACGGTTAAGTTGTTTTCGCAAGCAACAGAAGTTGTAATTTTTAGTCAGGATGGGGAAAGATTCTGGGTTGTTATAGACGGCGTTCTTCAAAATCAGGAACCTCAGCCAAGGGTGCAAGTTAGTGGTCTTACTAAAGAATATTATCGGGTAAAAGTAATTTTCGAAATTGAAACAATTCCTGATATTAATCAGTCTATTTCTACTACTGACGCCGACGGTAACAGAGTAAATGCAACTTATAGAATTTTTAAACGCAAAAAGAAATACTCTATGTGGCCTCATAGTTGGGAAGAAGTTGCGCCTTCTCAAACTCAAACTATTCAGCTTCAAACAGAAGGTCCTTCAGGCAGACCGGAAACAAGACCTCAGCCTCCGGCAACACAACAGCCAACTGTTCAGGTAGAGCAAACTACTGTAACATCTCCTGCAGGGATTACTGTAAAATTGCCTGACGGAACAGTGATTACTTTTGCACCGGGCTCTGTGATAGATGCTCAATATCTTGATTATGTAGTTGTTGAAGAAACTGTTGACTTTCAGCCTGAAAGACCTGTGGCCACAAGACCGATTAACTATCCGGCACCTACTCCGGAGCCTACGCCTGTATATTATGTGCCCGGATATACAGGAGCTGTTGGATGCCCTATGCCTATGGATGCTAATTCATTTAATAGGGCTAAAAATACTATCAAAAATAATAGCTTTGAATCTGATATGATTAGCACTGCAAAACAGGTTGCTTCCAATAATTGTCTAACTGTAAACCAGGTTGTAGAAATTATGGAACTATTTGGATTTGAAAGTACTAAGCTGGAATTTGCAAAGTTTGCATACGATTACACTTATGATATTGGTAATTATTACGAAGTAAATAATGCTTTTTCTTTTTCCAGCTCAAAACAGGATTTGAATAATTATATTAACAGGAAAAGGTAAGATAGTCCTGAGTCCTGAGTCCTGAGTCCTGAGTCCTGAGTCTGTTTAGACTAGGATTCAGGATTTTTTTGTGCTTTGAATTCCTTCAGGTAGGCTTTTCTTAAATACCGATAATAATATTTGCCTTTTGTGTATTCTTTTACTTTCGTTTTTGGCTTAATTAGTGGATTCTCAGAATGGTCAATGCGCGCAAGAAGTCTTCCTAATGATTGTTGTTGTGTTTTCATTGTCCTTCTCGACAAGTTTCTTTGTTCTAGATTATTTAATAAAATTAATGCAGATTTTCCATCTTCAATAGCTATAAAATATGATGAAACGCATAGAACAAAACAATTATTTTGTCTTAATGTAAAATCTAACAGACTGAAGTGTGTTAATCTAAATTTCGATAACCCATTGTGGTTGAAATGGTTAGTTGCCTGATTGTACAAATCAACAGCCTTATCATATTCTCCCTTTTTTATACTACCCTCTACTGTTACCAACATTTGTTGATATTGAATTGCAGGTAGCACTTCGGCCCTTCTTCTCTCAACATATACAAAATCTATATTACAGTCAGCGTTTTTATCTTTTAGGTCCCTAGCGCTTTTAAAAATGTTTTCAGCTTCAAGGAATTTTAGTTGAGAAATACTCTCATTAGCACTGTTAAGCATAAAGGAGATTTGATTATGAATGTTAATGCAATGCTGACTTTGAACTTCTAACCTTGCAACATTAATTAAGTCTCTAAGCTCATCATCTTCTATAAATCCATAAGAATAAATGTCATTTCCTGCTTGTTGTATTGTATTTCTTGCCTGGTCTAATAAATTATTTTTTGCTTGCTGTATTGCTTGATTCAAATTCTGTATTATTAATGGCCTTTTGGCTTCCTTAATAAGAGAGAGGAGGTTCTCATTTTTAGTAACTCTAAATTCATCTTCAATGGCTTTTGCTGATTCAAATAATTGCAAAGCCTGTGCAAACATTTTGTTTTCAAGGTGAGATAAACCTTTTTCAATACTCTGATTATATTGCAGACTCTTAATGTCATTTAACAATCTGAATGCATCTCCTGCGTCAGGGATGTCTTTCTTATGATTTCTATGGTATTCGATTGCCTGCCTAACAGACCTCTCTGCTGTTTCCAGATTCCCAACTCTAAAAAGCCTGTTGGCATTACTCATCATATCAGAGTATATACCTTTTCTAGCCAATGTAATTCCTCTGGCAATAAGATCTTTGCATGCAAGCGAGGGTACACTCTGACAAAAATCCTGAGCTTTTAAATATGCACTTAAAGCATTTTGGTAGTCTTTTTTTGATTCAAACTGCACGGCATCTGAAATCAACCTGTCATCTATATTGATACTTAATTGATGTAAAAGGTTTCTTGTGTCGTTATCAAATGCACCTATAGAATATGCTCGTTTTACTCCTGATATAGCGTTGTCTGTATTGCCGGCATTATATTCCAGTCTTGCTATCTGGGCAATAGCAGGTGCAAAGTTGGGGTCTATTTGCAAAGCTTGTTCGAAATGCCAACGAGCTTCAGATGTGTTAATCGGAATTAATCTAACACCATCATTGAAATAATATATGGGAAGGTTTAAAATAACATAATCAAGCTCTGCAGCTTTTTGCTCCATCAAACTTGAAGCATTTGAAAGCTTTGGCATCAGACTAATTGGGTCATTTACGTATAAGTCAAGTCGATTTGGGAAATCTTTTTGATATAGCTCGTTTAAAGCAAAACCCATAGCGTCAATCATTTGTCTGTATTCAAAACATCTTTTATAGTTTTGCGGATATATAATGCTTAAATCTGCAAAGATTTGGTTTAGTTTTATATCACTATAAAAGTACTCTTCAATAAGATTGGCTTTTTCAGAAAAATTTCTTCTGTTTGCCGCTGTATATATAAATTTTAAGTCATCAATTACAAAGTTTGGCCGGACATTAGCTGTTGTATCAATATTCTCAAAAGTAAATTTAGTTTCAACCGGACTTATTCTCGAAGGGTTTTGTTTTATGTTATAATTTTTTATTCTTGGAAAAGAGATAGTGCCTGAAAATTCAACTTGTTCGGGAAGCAACTCATCTGTAATATCAAACGCATGTATCCTAGTTGACCCAGTTAGTCGTATTTCTTTTATAATTATTGTTGTAAATATCTTATTTCCTGATCGTCTTATTGTTATATCTTGTCGGTAATTTATTGTGTATTCAACTGCCATTACATTTCTGTTTGTAATTCTGGCTATCTCTTTTATAATGAAATTTGTTGTTTGATGTTCCGGTCTGTTGCCCGGTTGAAAAGAAACAACATAATTTTCTCTGGTCGATTTTTCAAAAATAATTTCCGATTGTGCATTTATTGCTAATGGGAAAAAAGAAATGCATGATAATAATATGAGTATGTATTTTTTCATAAATCACAAAAATATTTTGCTCAAAATTAGTTGATTTTCGAAAAGAAGACAAAGAATTTTAATTTTGCAGTGGTTTAATATATTTTCATATGAATGAGAATTGGCAGGAAAGAACTTTACTTCTGTTGAAATCTGAAAAGGTTGAAAAACTAAAATGCGCAAATGTTTTAGTGGCCGGATTGGGCGGTGTTGGAGCTTATGCAGCTGAAATGCTATGCAGAGCAGGCGTTGGCAAACTTACGATTATCGATTTTGATACTGTTCACCCATCAAATAAAAACAGACAATTATTAGCCCTTGATAGCACAATTGGTAAAGCTAAGTCTCAATTAATGAAAGAAAGGCTGATTGATATAAATCCAAATCTTGAATTGGTGGTTCATGACGTTTACCTTAGAGATGAGTTGTCTGATAATATTTTAGAAGAAAAGTTTGATTATGTAGTTGACGCAATTGATACATTATCACCTAAAATATTTTTTATAAACAGGGCTGTAAAAAATGGACTGAAGCTTATTAGTAGCATGGGCGCCGGAGGTAAACTAGATCCCTCAAAAGTATTGATAGCGGACTTTTCTGAATCATATAATTGCAATCTTGCAAGAGTGTTGAGAAAAAAATTGAGCAAATTAGGAGTGAAAAGCGGGTTTAAGGTTGTTTTTTCAAATGAGTTGGTTGACGATGATTGTGTAATGTTTGTGGAAAATGTTGAAAATAAAAAAACAACCGTGGGCACAATATCATATATGCCAGCAATTTTCGGATGTTATTGTGCCTCGGTTGTGATAAGGGAGTTAATTAGTCCTGAGTCCTGAGTCCTGAGTCCTGAGCTACTTTTTAATATCATAAAAACACCTTATAGGTGAATCTATTTTCCCTTCAGCTTTTAATGTTTTAATCGCTTTTTCTACATCTTTTTTCTCAATCCCGGCTAATTCCGCTATTTCACCCGGTTTAAGAGGTTTGCCTGCTTTTTTTAATGCTGATATTACTTTTTCATTTGCGCTCATATCTGATATTTTTTGAAAGTTTGAATTTAATTATTGCAACTAAATTACTTAATTATAGAATATGCTTAAAGGATTTATGAAAATTTATAGTTTAATCTAAATTAATTACATACAAGTATTGATTTTGTTAAATATGTCTTGTTTTTGTACTGATATTCAACAAAATAACAAGATTTAACAAAAATATTTCATTTTAACCCTCTCAATTTTAATAAATAATTATAGTTTTGCCACACAATGAATTTTTAATAAATCAGCATAAAAACTTAAATATAGAATAACAATGGCTAAAAGAGGTGTAGTTGTTATTGACATTGAAAAATGTAAAGGTTGTGAGGTGTGCTTAGCTGCATGTCCGAATCAGGTATTAGCGATGAGCCAGGAAGTTAACACTAAAGGTTATCATTATTCAGTTAAAGTGAATTCCAACTGCGTGGGTTGTGCCAGCTGTGCAGTAGTTTGTCCTGATGCAGTTATTACAGTTTACAGAGAGAAATAACAATTGTTAAGATTATTATTACTGGTATCAGCCTGGCATCAATTAATTAATTGCATTGTCAAAAAGATATTAGTATAAATTTAAAGTATTTAATTGACCTATTTAATCAAATAAAATCATGAAAGAATTACGGTTAATGAAGGGAAACGAAGCATTGGCTGAAGCTGCAATTCGCGCAGGTACAGATGCTTACTTCGGTTATCCTATTACTCCACAATCTGAGATTATAGAGTATCTAATGCATGAAAACCCTTATGAGCGCACCGGAATGGTTGTTCTCCAAGCTGAGAGTGAAATCGCAGCCAGTAACATGGT
>CAZRNU010000148.1:0-7320 GCA_964601515.1 uncultured Bacteroidales bacterium
ATCCAGACCGAATACCCTGTAAGTTTACCCTCAGACAGTCGTTTTAATTACTGACAAAGACGAATACATCACCAATGAATCGATTTGGTTTAATGCATACGTACTCAATAGTAACAGCAATAAACCGGATACTCTTAGCCGAAACCTATATGTGGATATTGTAGATTTTAATGGGAAAATAGTTGTTTCTAAAATACTTAGATTAAATAATGGCCTTGCATATGGTAATATTCTTATTACCGACTCAATTGATGATGGAAATTATATGATAACTGCTTATACTGAATGGGTAAGAGCAATGTCAGATCCTTTTGTGTTTAAAAAAAATATCTACATACATAATGATGAGCAAAGTAATTATATCTCAAAACGTAGCATTCAAAATAACAGGGCATTTAATGCCATGATTTCTAATAGAAAAAATTCCCAAAAAATAGATTTCTTTCCGGAAGGCGGATCTCTAATTTCGGGTTTAGAAAACATTGTTATAATAAGAGTACTAAATCAATTAAATGAAACTCTTAGTTTTCAAGCAAAGATTTTTGATAATAACGATAAGTATATAACAGATGTAGAAGTTTTTGCAAATGGATATGGCGTTTTTAGTTTAAAGCCTATAGATGGAATTTCATATTATGCAAATGTTATTATTGAAGGTAAAGATGAATACAAAGAGAACTTGCCTTTGGCTACTAACTCCGGGATTTCATTGAATATTTATTTTAGTGATGATGGTGAAGTAATTGTAAAAGCTGTTACTTCTGAATCTCACATTGATGAAAAATTAACTTTACTCCTAAAGTTCGGACAAGAGGATTATTTCATAAACGAGCTTATCCCAAATAAGGAATATGTTTTTTCAACCGATTTTTTCCCTTCCGGCATTACTAGGTTTATTGCTTATGATAAGAACGGCAAGGTTTATTCTCAGAGGTTGTTTTTTGTGAATGATAATAGTTTTTTGAATGTAGAACTAGCTAGAAATAGTTTTATGCCGGGAATAGAGTTGTCGGTTCCTGTTAAGTTTAATAGTAATACAGATAAATTTATTTCCGGTAATTTTTCTTTCGCATTGTATAATCTTAATGAATGCAAGGATAAGAATTTCTCAATTTCTAGAAATTTGAAGAACCAAATTCTGGTTAACTCCTCACAAGCAGGATTAATTATCGAAAGTAATTTGGATTTAAATAAAACTGAAGATATTAATAGGCTGAATTTAATGCTAATAGCCTCTATTGCAATGCCTGATATTGACGACTCAAATTTTATTCTAAACAGAGAAGATTTTGAAAAATATTTCCCGACTGCACTCAAATTATCAGGTGCTATATCTAGTAATGAAGACCATAGGGTTGCTACAGAGAGTTTTACTGTTATTCTTTCTGATTTAAAAGGGTCTGTTAGAAAAGCTGAAGTAAATAAAGCTGAATTTTCTATACCAAACCTTTATTATGAAGGCTCTTTCAAAATTAATTTACAAATAACTGATAGAAGAAATGCCGGCAGAGCAATAAATATCAATGTAACTCTTAATGAATTTGAGCCTTTAAAATATAAAGTTGATAGTAGCACCAAATATCAAAGTATTACGGAAAAGGGCCCGAATTGGAAGAATAGAAATCCTTGGTATAAAAGACTGTTTTCTTCTTCTCATAAGTCTTCGGTTAACAGATCCGACACTTATTTCAATCCTGACCAAATAATATATATGGACGAAATTGCAAATAAGAATTATACAAATATGTATCAGGTAATTACTAATCATGTACATGGATTATATCATGACCAAAGTGGAAGACTTATGTTTCGTGGTCCCAGCAGCATTAGATTATCTAGTGAACCAATTTTTCTGATAGACGGAACTATTGTTGATAGATCTCATTTTTTCACTATGAATGTTAACGCTGTTGAACGCATTGATGCATTCAGAGGTGCTTCGGCAAGTATATTTGGCTCAAGAGGTGCAAATGGGGCAATTGTTGCCTATACTAGGCGTTCTCACTTTTTTGATCCTACTTCAATAGAATTTGAACTAATGGGGTATCACATACCTTCAGAGTTTGAAATTCCCCAAGGAATGGTTAGTTTAAGTGATGAGCATTGTGAAACAATTTATTATAATCCTTCAGTTGTTGTTAGCCATAAGAAGGAAATTAATTTAAACATACCGATAAAATTACCTGAAGGAGATTATGTGATTATTTTTCAAGGAATTGATGATGATGGTGTTCCGGTGTTTAGTAAATTAAAATTCAACGTCCTAAAATAAATCCATAAAACTTCCAAACTAGCAACTCAAAACTAAATCCATAGTGTCAATTCTATCTGCATAATCCCACAACTCCGGCGTCTGTGTTTTGCCGAGTGGAACTGTAGAAATATTATCCAGCCCAATTTCAATATTACTGCTGATGCATTGAATACTATTTGCTTCCGAGTTTATTAATGTTTTAACTTCTTCAATAGTTTTGTATTTATGAAAGTTTAATACACTTACAGGAGAGTGCAATTTGTAGTCGGGTTTGAAAATTGCAAATCCATTATCCAGATGTTCTACTTTGTTTACTAAAAATATCGACTTATTATAATCATAGTTGTTGGCCCATTTATGATGATTGCCAATAAATGACCAGCTTTCAAAAAATGGCAATAGAGCTTCTATTCTATATGTCTCAGGAATTAATATCTGACTCACATTTCTGCAACCCAATCCAAAATATCGAAATATATCTTCACCAAGTCCTTCAATTTCTGCATCGTTTTCTTTTCCTGATAGCACAGCCATACTATTTCTGTTTTTTCTAATAATATTTGGATACTTGCCGAAATAATAATCAAAATACCTTCCGGTGTTGTTGCTCCCAGTAGCAATTACAGCATCAAACCCCTTAATAATCTTTTCTTCAAATTTGATGTAAGCTTTCCACTCGTTATTAATTTCCATCAAAACTTCTGATATTGCTTTTATTAGTATGTCGTCTTGTGATGAAAGTTTTGCCAGAATTTTGTTGCCTGAAATTAGTACGCATAGAAAGTCGTGAAAACCTACGGCAGGGATATTTCCGGCCATAACAACTGCAATTGTCTTAGGATTTGATTTCTTTTCATTAATATTATAAGAATTGAGCCAATTTTCAATTTTTTGTTTTTCAAGCAAAAATGCCAATCCCGCCATTGCATGCCTGCAATTTTCTTCTGTAAACCATGGATTATGAAGTGATGCATTTTTTATTGCATCAAACAAAGCTATCTCAGAAATTGATAAATCTGTAGTATTTGCTGATTTCAATACTTTTTTAATTCTGACACCTAATTCGGCAAAAGATGTAATTCTCTCTGTAAGGTTAATGCTCATTGTTTTGTCGCTGAGAAATTTATTTAAGATTGTTACGTTTTATTTCGAAAGTTCAAATTTACAAATTGTAGCCAATTAATTTGTTTAATATCTTTGTATTAAATAGCAATCAGAAAATGAAATCAAAGGCTTTATTATTCTTAGTGTTTTTTTTATTAAGTATTACAATTTATAAAACTGCTGCTCAGGTTAATAATGATTTTATTCAGCTTGAAGATTCTCTGAGGAAAGTTGCAAATAGAATAATAGAACCAAAGCACGATTTTGAAAGACTCTCTATTAACGAAGATTTTAAAAATCTTTTGCAAAAAGTGCTTGAAAAGGAAGGCTCTTTTGATTATTCGTTCGACTCTCTCACAACTGTTTCTTTTCTTACAGCACCGGATAAGTCTTTTAGAATAATAACATGGTATGTTCCTTTGCCTGAAAGTAAGTTTGAATATTTCGGTTTTTTTCAGGTAAAAGATGATAGAAGAGGAGATATTGTTATTTATCCTCTGATGAATATGGAAAGAGTTCCGGATGATCTTATTTATCTGCAGCTGTCTCATGAAAATTGGTATGGTGCTTTTTATTATCAACTCATTCACAATAGGCATAACAAAGAAGATCAATACACATTGCTTGGTTGGAGAGGTGGAAATCAACTTACGCGGATAAGAGTGGTAGAGCCTCTTCGAACTGCAGCCAGAGGCAAACCTGTATTCGGAATTCCACAGTTTACATATCAAAACAACAGATACAGAAGAGTTGTTTTTGAATACTCTGCTAAAGTTAGTATGACGTTAAAGTATGAAAAGCACTTCTTACAAGGTAGTCGACGACCAAAAAATATGATTGTATTTGACAGACTAATGCCAACGCATCCTAATCTAGAAGGGCATTTTCAGTTTTATTTCCCGGAAACTAATATTTTTGATGCCTTTTTGTTTGAGAATGGCCGCTGGGTTTATTACCCCGAAATAGACGCCAGAAACCCAAGAAAAGTAGACTAAAAATATTATATTTTTTTACCCTCTTTTAGTTTAGTTTATCAGTCTTTTTTATTATGTTTGCCCTGTTTTCTTTTAATTATCAGATACTAATGTTATAAATATAAATTTTTAAAAACCAGCAATATGAAAAAGCATAATTTTAGTGCAGGTCCCTCAGTTTTGAATAGGGAAGTTATTGAAAATACAGCCAAAGCTGTATTAGATATTAATGGAAGCGGCCTTTCATTAATGGAAATCTCACATAGAGGTAAAGATTTTCAAGCAATTATGGACGAAGCAGTTGCATTGTTTAAAGAACTTCTTGGAATTCCGGAAGGATACCAAGTGTTGTTTCTTGGAGGTGGAGCAAGTTTGCAGTTCTGCATGGTACCATTCAACATTCTTAACAAAAAAGCAGCTTACCTGGAAACAGGTGTTTGGGCTAAGAAAGCTTTAAAAGAAGCTAAATTATTCGGAGAAGTTAATGTTGTAGCCTCTTCTGCTGACAAAAATTTCAACTACATTCCAAAAGGATTTACTATTCCTACTGATGTTGATTATTTCCACATCACTACTAACAACACAATTTACGGTACAGAAATTCATGAGGATTATAATTCTCCGGTTCCATTAGTGGCCGACATGTCTTCTGATATTTTCTCAAGACCTGTTGATGTTAGTAAATACGCTTTGATTTATGGTGGAGCTCAGAAAAACTTAGGACCCGCAGGTGTTACTTTCGTGGTTGTTCGCGAAGATATCCTTGGCAAAGTTGAAAGAACTATTCCTACAATGCTTAATTATAAAACTCATATTGATGAAGGTTCTATGTTTAACACTCCTCCATGTTTGCCAATTTATACTTGTTTGGAAACTCTTCGCTGGCTGAAGAGAATTGGTGGTGTTAAGAAAATGTATGAAATGAATAAGGCTAAAGCTGCTATTCTTTATGATGAAATTGATAGAAATTCTTTGTTCGTCGGAACTGCCGAAAAAGACAGCCGCTCTCTTATGAATATTTGCTTCGTTATGAAAGAAGAATACAAAGAGCTTGAAGAAGAATTCCAAAAGTTTGCTTCATCTAAAGGTATGGTTGGCTTAAAAGGACACCGCTCAGTTGGTGGATTCAGGGCTTCAACATACAATGCATTACCTGCTGAAAGTGTTCAGGCATTGGTAGATTGCATGAAAGAATTTGAAAAAATGCACAAAAAATAAAGAGATTTCAATCTTAATTGATTTTTGATAGCCATAAATGTTAAATTGCCTGAAATGGTATGTTGAAGTTTATGGCTATTGTATCAGATGAAAAACAATAATTTAAAAACATAAAATCATGAAAAAAGTTCTTATAGCTACCGACAAACCTTTTGCTCCGGTTGCAGTTGATGGTATAAAAAAAGTTTTCGATAAAGCAGGATATCAAACAATCCTTCTCGAAAAATACACTGAGGTTTCACAGTTTCTTGATGCAGTTAAAGATGTTGATGGTTTAATAATCAGAAGCGATATTGCTTCTGCAGAAGTATTAAATGCAGCTAAAAATCTTAAAATTGTTGTTAGAGCCGGTGCCGGATACGATAATATCGATCTCGCTACTTGCAATCAAAAAGGCATTGTTGCAATGAATACTCCCGGTCAAAACTCAAACGCAGTTGCAGAACTTGCTTTTGGTATGATGGTTTATTCTATCAGAAATGCTTTTGATGGTTCGTCAGGTTCAGAACTTCGTGGCAAAAAAATTGGAATCCACGCTTATGGAAACGTTGGTAAATACGTAGCTCTAATTGCTAAAGGTTTTGGTATGGAAGTTTATGCATTCGACCCTTTTGTTAAAAAGGAAGATATTGAAAAAGATGGCGTGAAAGCTTTAGATAGTGTTGAAGAACTATATAAAACATGCCGTTACATTTCTCTGCATATCCCGGCTAATGACAAAACAAAAAAATCAATTAATTATAACCTACTTTCTTTAATGCCAAAAGGCGCTGTTTTAGTTAATACAGCTCGTAAAGAAGTAATTGATGAAGATGGCCTGATAAAACTTATGGAAGAACGTCAGGATTTTAGATATTTATCTGATATTGCTCCTGACAAAGCTGCTGATATGTCTTCAAAATTTGCAGGAAGAGTAGTATTTACTGCTAAGAAAATGGGAGCTCAAACTTCAGAAGCTAACATTAACGCAGGTATTGCAGCAGCTGAACAAATTGTTGCATTCTTCGAAAAAGGAGATGCAAAATTTAAAGTGAATTAGGGATAAGTCGAAAGTCGGCAGTCGAAAGTCGAAAGTCGAAAGTCGGCATTCGAAAGTAAAGAATTAAGTATTACAAATAAAAATAAATAAATATGGCAATATTAAAACCTTTTAAGGGATATCGCCCTCCGGCAGAAATTTCAAAAGACCTTGCGTCAAGACCTTATGATGTTCTTGATTCTAAGGAAGCTAGAGTGGAGGCAGGCGATAACAAGTATAGTTTTTTAAGGGTAATTAAACCCGAAATTGAACTTCCTGAAAATGTTGATCTTTACTCTCAGCAGGTTTATGATAAAGCAAAAGAAAATTTTCAAAAGTTCATCTCAAATGGATGGTTAAAGCAAGACAGTAAAAAACATTATTATATCTACGCTCAAACCTGGGGCTCTAAAATTCAATACGGTATAGTTGGTTGTGCAGGTGTTGAAGATTATATGAATAATATAATAAAAAAGCACGAACTTACACGCCCTGATAAAGAAGAAGACAGAATGAAGCATGTTAGAATTCTTAATGCCAACGGGGAGCCTGTTTTCTTTTCATATCCCGCTCATAAAGAAATAGATAGCATTGTTGCAGGTATTGTAAAAAATTCTCCAATATATGATTTTATGGCTGATGATGGCTTTGGTCATAAGTTTTGGATTATTGAAGATGATAAAACTATTGAAAACCTTGAAAAGCTTTTCGCAGGAACTAAATACTTCTATGTGGCCGATGGTCACCATCGT
>CAZRNU010000149.1:0-7291 GCA_964601515.1 uncultured Bacteroidales bacterium
ACATGCCACCTGGCTATTTCAGGATCATAAAACCGTGCCCCGTAATCGTACCAATCCAAGCTTTTTCCTATAAATAATTATCAACAAAATGGTTATAATAGGAATAAAAATTATTATGCCTAACGTTATAAACCTGCTATGAGAAACATAAATCTCCTTTTCCACTCTAATCAAAACTAAATTATCATACTGTTGATTCATATGCGTTTTTTGAGGAACGTACCTGAATTGAATTTTATTTATCTGTTTTTTATCAAGTTCTAAATACCCAAAATTTTTCATCAAATACTTATATGATTTTTTTTCATTTGGAATAAGCTCGATGTAAAAAGAACTATCAACGAGGAAAGTTACAAATGTAATTTCATCTGGGAAAATAAAAACATCTTCTTTATCATATATATTTAGAGATACATTCCAATTATTAATGGGTTTTTGTAATATAATTGTATCTACTGAGTTGCTAACAAAATCAACTGCAATTTCATTTAGAAAATAATTATATTTTAGGTTGATAAAAAAAGGATCTGCTTCAGAGTTTGTATTTTTTATGCCACAATAACTACTAAAGCCTGCAGCAATAAAAAACAAAACGATATTTAAAAGATATTTAATCACGTGTTTTAAGTGTTTTTAAGCAGTAATTCACTTTTTATTCTTTTCCTCTAATTCTCTGGTTATTATTCTCTGCAGCTCTTCGGCTCTATTACCATCCTTATGATCTTTTTCAATATTTAATGTTTCGGATGTCGGATTATCAAGAATAGCCTCAACATGCCCTAATTCATGGGCTAATGTAATCACAGCACCTTGATCTCCACTTAAGTTTGTGTTTTCTGATTCATGCAAGTTATTTGATTTTTCGACGTCCACTATAACACCAATATTAGGATTTATTTCTCTAGATTCATCCTTATTTGGCGTGGTTTTTATTTTTGTTACGCCGGGAAATAATTTTCCTTCACTAATAGCTTTTCCTGTCATAATATAGATTTTTTCTTCTCTACTATCAAGTTTTTGATAAACTTTACTGCCCTCTTCAGTGCTCTTAAATTCATTAACAATATTTTCTGTTCTTTTATAGTTTGCGGTTTTTAGACCTGTTGCTGCTAAAACTTTTCTTTCCCAGCGTGATCCTATAATTATTTCCCTCCCATCCGGGTCGATGTATATGATGGGGTTGTTGGCTACATAAGCATAGGGAGATATGGAGTAATATTTTTCGGCGAGTGGGTCAATCACATGCCACCTTCCAATCTGCGCATCATAAAATCTTGCCCCGTAATCTAAACAATTTACGTGATTTTTTTGATGCTCACCGGATTTGTATATGCTCCAGATAACAGCAGTTTTTTCAGGGTCCCGAAAAATCGGGATTTCCGCTTCGCTGCAATATGCAAGTTTTTTACAGCCCATTATTTTTGTTATGATTCAAAATTAATTATTTTTTCTTTTATAACCTATTTGCTGACGATTTGCATATTCTAACTCCTCTTTCTTTGCTTTTTCAAGCTGTTTCAAGTATTCAAAAATCAATATGATTTTTTCATCCTGCTCAATATCTTTCTTTTCTAACTGTTCAAGTTTTTGCAAAATCTCACGGTGGGTTGATAATAAATTGCGCAACTTGGTAAAAACCCTAATTATCTGGATGTTTACTTGTATTGCCCTGTCGCTGTTCATGATGCTTGAAAGCATTGCAACGCCTTGCTCTGTGAAACAAAATGGAGCATAGCGTAAGCCTTTTTTGTCTCCATGTGTTGCATATTCACTGCGCCAGTCTTCAAATTCCTTCAAAGTCATCTCAAACATAAAATCTTCCGGAAAACGCTTTATGTTTCGTTTAACGGCTTGCTTTAACACCTTGGTATCTACTCCATAAAGATCAGCTAAATCCCTATCAAGCATAACCTTCTCATTCCTGATTAAATATATCTTGCTCATTACTACTTCTTCAGGAACTTCAACTGTTTTTATTGTCTTGTTCATAATGTATTTGACATTTTATGTTTGCAACATAAAACTTCTTTTGTTTTTGTATTTTGGAGGTAACAAATTGTGACCTCCAATTTTCAAAGCATTGATTTTACAGTGCTTTAAAAGATTTTAATTAAACCCAAAAACGCATCATTCAACGGATGGCATTTTTACAGCATTATTTTTACCTTTCAGCCATTTGATTGATATCTTTCTTTATTTAAAGAACCTTGAAGCATCTCAGACATGAAACAATATGTTCTCAAACTAAAGTTATAATGCAATTTTTTAAAACTGCAATCGAATCATATTAATTAATATGAAATATGTGCAAATATAGAGAATTATATATTGTGATAATATATTAAGGTTGTATTTTTGTTCTTAAGAATTTTATATTTATTTTAGCAAAATTCAATGTCAAAAGATTGTTTATTAAATCTTCAATAAATCACTCTGTCAGCGAGACCACGAAGTTAAATCCGTTCACTTGTCATTTCGACCGACAGGGAGACCACGAATTAGCAGCGTAGCTAAATCCCGTTGTATCAAAGCGCCAACCCTTGTATTGGTCGGGCTCGACCGACCATAATATTACAATTGGATGCAACCGTAGCGACAAGGCTTGACTTGTCGGCGTTGTTTTATAACCTGAATATTGATGGTTTTTCCCAATATTGGGAATGAAAATTGTGATTTTGGGGTGAAAATAGAAGGGGGTAGAAATAGCTCGGTGATAAATTTTTATAAGTTTTAATTATATAAACCCGGAATTTTTTTGACAAAAAAAATGCTCTCTGAAAAGAGAGCATTATCGTGACCACTCGGTAACATGCTTTTAAGTATAAAATATAAAATTATATCACTTTAACATTTACAGCGCTCAATCCCTTTGGAGTATCTTCAACCTGATAGCTAACTTTATCGCCTTCGTGTATCTCATCTACTAGTCCGTTGTGATGTACAAATACATCTTTACTACCTTCGTCAGGTGTGATAAATCCAAAGCCTTTTTGCTGATTGAAAAACTTTACTGTTCCTTTATTCATATATAAAAATTTTAAATGAGCCGTAAAGGTAATACATTAATTATTATAAAGAACAATTATGATGATTTATTTTTTTATAACATCCACAAAATGAATAAGAAACTACTTTTAATAAACTGCTTTTGCAATCTGTGCAATATTATCAGACCTGTCCATTGTGTAAAAATGTATGCTGGGAACACCATATGATTTAAGTTCTTTGGCCTGCTGTATTGTCCACTCAATACCAAGCAGTTTTACTTCTTCATTGGTTTTACATTTTTCTACTTCCGTCGAAAGCTCTACAGGCATATCCACATAAAAGCTCCTCGGCAGTGTATTAATATGTGATTTTAACGAAATGGGCTTTATTCCGGGAATTATAGGCACATCAATTCCTTCATTTCTGCATTTTTCTACAAATCGAAAATAGTGACTATTATCAAAAAACATCTGAGTAACAATGTACTTGGCGCCTGCTGATATCTTGTGCTTTAAAACTTTAATGTCGGTTTCAAAGTTTGGCGATTCGGGATGCTTTTCCGGATAGCCTGCTATTCCAATTGAGAAGGAGGTAGGAGTGGGGTTTTGAATTTCTTCATCGAGATATATTCCATTATTCATGTCGGCAATCTGATGAATAAGCTCCGAGGCGTATTTGTGGCCGCCGGGTGTTGGGTTGAATGCCTTGGTCGCTTTATCCGGGTCGCCTCTTAATACAAGTATATTGTGAATTCCCAAGAAGTTTAAGTCTATCAATGCATCTTCCGTTTCCTCTTTTGAAAAACCGGAGCAGAGAATGTGTGGCACAACTTCAACATTATACTTGTGCATAATAGCAGCAGAAATTCCAACAGTACCGGGCCTCTTCCTTACAGATTTTTCCTCTAGCAATCCATCCGGCCTTTTTTTGTAAACCACTTCTTCACGATGGTAAGTAACGTTAATGTAGGATGGTTCAAACTCCAAAAGTGGGTCGATGGCATCATAAATAGCACTTATGTCTTTGCCCTTTAATGGAGGCAAAAGCTCAAAAGAGAATAGTGTTTTTTTTGTGTTTTTTAATGTATCTGCAATAATCATAAAATAGGTTTTAGGTGTCAGGTATCAGGTATCAGGTGTCGGGTGTCGGGTGTCGGGTGTCAGGTAGTAGTCCCCGATACCTGATACCCGATACCCCAATTTTAAACCCTTGCTTCCGGATGTCCGAAATAATATCCGCAAATGCTTGACAGTGGTGATATCATATAGTTTTCCGTTAGCTTCATGTTTGTGTTTTTTTCTACATCCAATATTATAAATATTTTCTTTTTTTCACTATGCTCAGGGCATGCCGGATAACCTGGGGCCGGTCTTATTCCCTGATAATTATTCTTTCTAAAAGCCTCAATATTAAAAATCTCATCAGGCGAATAACCCCAATATTCTTTTCTAACTTTATAATGAAGCATTTCAGCAAAAGCTTCAGCTAAGCAATTACTCAAAACTTTAATTATAAGTGAATTATATAAATCACCTTGCTTTTCATAATCCAATGCGAGCTTGTCGACTCCTATGCCGGCAGTAACTGCAAACAATCCAATATGGTCTTTCTTAGCGAAGTTTTTTGGTAAAATGTAGTCTGCAAGACTTGGATTATATTCTTTATCATCGCTGAGATTCCTTGGGAAATGGAAAGATGTTTGAACAGTATCATTTATAACAATAACTTCCTCATTTTCAGAAAAAGCTTCAAAGAACCCGTAAACTGCCTGTGCCTTAATAAGCTTTTTCTCAGAAATGTGTTTTAATAATTGAAGCGCATCAAGCCAAAGTTGTTCTCTTAAATTATCAGCATCTTTTATTTTAAAACGACTTGTTCTGTTCATGTCAAGTTCGTAATAGAAAGCCTTTTCATTCAAATACGGGATAAGCTCAGCAATTGGTTGGTCTTCAATTACAAAAACACCCTTTTTTGCGGGTGGTTTTGGAACAAGAGATAGTTCGGGCTTTGCCTTGTTTAGTCTTGCCTGCTCAATAGATAATTCAACTTTTTTATCGAGTTTATCTGATAATAATTCTGTTAAATGTTTTTGATGCAACTTGTTTTTGTCAATAAAATCCTGCTTATACTTCTTGTCAGACAATGATTTTGCAATTTGTGCTGCCTGGGCTGCATCTTTTACGTGAATAACAGGTCCGTTATAAGCAGTGGCTATTTTAGTGGCTGTGTGAATATCTGATGTTGCTGCTCCACTAATCAGCAATGGAATATTTAGTCCTGCAGAATTCATTTCATTTGCAACATGTATCATCTCATCCAAAGACGGAGTGATAAGTCCGCTAAGTCCAACCATATCGGCATTTTCAGCTATAGCTTGCTGAACAATTCTATCTGCCGCCACCATTATACCCAAATCAATAATTTTAAAATTATTGCAAGCCAAAATAACTGAGGCTATATTTTTACCGATATCATGCACATCTCCTTTTACTGTTGCCAATATTATTTTCCCATTTCCATTTCCATTTTCAAGCGCATTCTCATTTTCTATAAATGGAGTAAGAATATTCATTGCCTGCTTCATCACTCTTGCGCTTTTTACAATCTGAGGAAGAAACATTTTCCCTTCTCCAAACAAATCTCCAACTATATTCATCCCACTCATAAGCGGACCCTCAACAATTTGTAATGCATTTAAACCTGAGTTCATTGCATCAGTTATATCTTTTTCAAGATAATTTGTAACGCCGTGAATTAATGAATACTCAAGTCTTTGATCAACAGTCTTTTGTCTCCA
This sequence comes from uncultured Bacteroidales bacterium, assembly GCA_964601515.1. Lineage (GTDB taxonomy): Bacteria > Bacteroidota > Bacteroidia > Bacteroidales > UBA7960 > PWND01. Next base: position 5,786 of record CAZRNU010000149.1, read on the forward strand.
GATATTATTGTTGTTAGCTGTTTTATTCTTGTGATTATTGTTTTTAGAATATTCAATCAGCTCGTTGGCGGCATTTGGATTTCTGTTAAAAACTAAATCTTCAATCAGTTTTACCAGGTCTTTGGGGATGTCGTCGTAAATTGGAAGCTTTCCGGCATTAACAATTCCCATATCCAGACCTGCTTTAATAGCATGATAAAGGAAAACAGAATGTATTGCTTCTCTCAGACTGTCGTTTCCTCTGAAAGCAAAAGACAAATTGCTTATTCCACCGCTTGTTTTAGCAAAAGGAAGATTATCCTTTACCCATTTTACTGCATTTATAAAATTCATTGCATAATCCCCGTGTTCAGCCATTCCGCTACCTATAATAAGCACATTAAGGTCGAATATTACATCCTGAAGCGGGAAATCTATTTCTTTAAGCAGTTTATATGCTCTTTGAGCAACTTTGATTTTGTGTTCGTAACTTACAGCTTGCCCTTCCTCATCAAAGGCCATTACAACAGCTGCAGCATTATATCTTTTAATTCGCTTTGCCTTTTCAATGAAGTCTTGCTCACCTTCTTTCAGACTTATAGAATTAACAATTGCTTTGCCCTGAATACATTTCAACGCCGCCTCAATTACGTCCCATTTCGAAGAATCAACCATAATTGGAACTTTAGCAACCTTTGGGTCGGAGCCAATATAGTTGAGGAACTTTTTCATACATTCTTTGGCATCAAGCATAGAATCATCCATGCTAACATCTATAATCTGAGCTCCATTTTCCACCTGTTCGTGGGCAATAGCAAGGGCTTCTTCAAATTTGTTTTCACGGATAAGATTGGCAAATTTACTTGAACCTGAAACATTTGTACGTTCTCCAATATTTATAAAATTAGATTCTTTGCCTATAACCAAAGGTTCCAAACCGGCTACAATAGTTTGCTGTTTGGTATTTTCAGCTACTCTTGGAGCAATATTTTTAACTGCATTCGCAATTTCGGCAATATGTTCAGGAGTGCTACCACAACAACCTCCAACAATATTTATTAAACCAATATTCGCGAAATCCTTAATTTTTTCGGCCATTTTTTTGGGAGATTCATTATAATGGCCATGATGGTCGGGCATTCCGGCATTTGGGTATGCACTAATGAACAGATTTGTTTCATCCTTAATTCTAAAAAGATATTCCTTCATAAGGTCGGCTCCCAGCGAACAATTTAGTCCTACGCTTAATACAGAATCATAAGGTAAAGAATGAATGAAAGCTTCCGGCGTTTGCCCGGAAAGAGTTCTACCACTTGCATCTGAAATAGTAAATGAAACCATTATTTTTACCTGAGAATTTCTCTCTGAAATAGCGTCAGCACAGGCTGCAACGGCTGCTTTTGCATTTATGGTGTCAAAAACAGTTTCAACCAACAGTAAGTCGACTCCACCATCAATTAATCCCAGGGCTTGTTCATGATAAGCATCATATAAATCATCATAAGTTATATTTCTGATTCCCGGGCA
>CAZRNU010000150.1:0-7257 GCA_964601515.1 uncultured Bacteroidales bacterium
GGCAATTTCTTTAATAAAAAATAATAGCCAATTTTAATGTTAGTAATAATTGTTAACATTTATTTGCAGATAATAGTGTAGTTTCTGAATTCCAATTTTCATCTATTATTATCATGTTTACATACATAGATATAGCAAAATGTTTTATTATATTTGAAATAAAATAATCATCTTCATGAAACAATTATGTGTTTTTATTATTTTGTTCTTTGCTCTTAACTCTATTAGCAATGGAAAAGCTTCTATTAAAGAACATCAAATATTAGAATCTCAAAATATTGCTTTTTTATTTATTAATAAAAAAAGTGAATATCCCTTTTTAAAAAAAGCAAGCATAATAAATAAGGATACACTTAATTATAATGAAAATGATATTATTAAAGCACTTGCTTATAAATCCTTGTTTCAATATTCCAAAGCCGAGGAATTTTTCTTAAGAGCAGAAAAAAACTTAAAACAACTAGATTCTTGCGACTCTACAATTTATTATAATGTATTGTTGCAAATGGCTGAATTATATAGAGATATGGGATTATACAAAAAATCTCTTGTGTATTATAATGTAGTTATAAGTTACGCTAGCAGACACTATAGTGAAAATGATTTCTATTATAGAAAAAGTATAAATGGATTAGCAATTTTGTATTTATATATGGGATACTTTAATAAATCTCTTCCTTTGTTAATAGAAGATCTAAGAATTACTGAGGCTAGTGTTGGTAAAAGTCACCCAGAATATGCAATTTCTTTAAACTGCTTAGCAACTCTCTATCAGAATCTTGGCCAATATGACAAAGCTTTGCTCTATGTACTAGAAGACATAGAAATAACAAAAGCAGTTTTTGGGAATAATCACTTTCAATATGCAATTAGCCTAAATTCTTTAGCTAGTATTTATAGTGATATGGGGTTATATGAGAAAGCAATTGAAATGTGCTTAGAATCCATTAAGATCAATACACATGGTCATGGAAATAAATCAATAGAATACGCTAGCAGTATAAGAACATTGGCTGAAATATACCATAATCTGGGCCAATATGAAAAAGCACTTCATTTATTACATGAAGAAGCAATAATAATAGAAAGTATACTTGGGTATTCACACCCCGATTATGGCAATAATCTGAGAAAGAGAGCAAATGTCCACAGAGATTTGGAACAAAATGAAACAGCACTTTCCTTCTATACGGATGCATTAGAAAATTTTAAAAATAGTCTGGGAGTCATGCATCCGAATTATAGTAAGTGCTTGAATGGATTAGCAGTACTATTATTAAATATGGAAAGATTTGAAGAGGCTCTCCCTTTATTAATAGAAGACCTAAGAATTACAGAGGCTAGTTTTGGCAAAAATCATCCAGAGTATGCAATTTCATTAAACTGCTTAGCAACTAATTATCAGAATCTTGGTCAATATGATAAGGCACTACCATTATTACAAGAAGACTTAGAAATTACAAAAAAAGTTTTGGGCGAAAATCATCCTGATTATTTTACAACGTTAATATGTATTTCAGAATTATTGTTTATTATGGAGCATTTTGATCAGGCAGACTATTATTTTCAAAAAGCCTCTAATTCTTTAATAAATATTTTAAAAATTAATTTGTCGAGTATTTTAGACAAGGATAAAGAAGCTTTCCTAAAAAAGCATTTTAATGATTTTGAAATTATTTACTCATACTATTTGAAACGAAAAGAAGACAATCCATTTTTAGCATCAATTATTTTTAATATAGAGCTGGCTATGAAAGGGGCTCAATTGCAATCTTCCCAAAAGCTTCGTCAATCTATATTGCTTAGTGGCAACGATCTTCTAATACATAAATTTGAACTTTGGTTAAATGAAAAACAGCAAATGAATCAAATTGCAAGCAAACCGCTGTATTATTCAGATATTAATTTAGATTCATTGATTAATAATATTGATTTAATTGAAAGAGAACTAATAAAAGAATCGCATCAATTAAGAACCTTTTATGATGCATTTAGTTTTACATGGGAATCTTTAAAAAGCAGTTTAAAACAAAACGAGGCTGCTGTGGAGTTCATATCCTTTAAATATCACAATGGCAAAAAATGGACTGATAGTATATTTTACTGCGCTCTTGTTATAACAAGTGATTGCGAATATCCTAAATTGATTTATTTGTTTGAAGAAAATGAGATTAGTGGTATTATAACTGATTATGCATTATATAATAATCATATTAGCGCAACCTATCTTGAAAATAGGGGTGCAAAAATTGAATGGTCTGATTCAATTTTCAATAACAAATTTTTCCTTTATGATTTAATATGGGAGCCATTAGAAAGTATAATAATTGGAAAAGAAAATATATATTTTTCTGCTTCCGGATTACTTAATAGAATATCTTTTGCTTCTATACTCACTCCTTCTGGGAATTTGCTAATGGACACCTATAAATTAATACAACTTAGCTCTACAAGGATAATTCCCCAAAATAAAGAGGAATCTGTTATAAGAAATGCTGTTCTTTTTGGAGGTATAAATTATGATTTGGATGTCAATCAAAACATAGAAAATGACACCCAAGTTTCATCCACCAATTTATTAACATTGCGATACAATAGTTTTTATGATTTGAACTCTAAAAACCACAATTTTAAATACCTTAAGGGTAGCTTGAATGAAGTTATTGAAATTTCAAAAATATTAAATGAAAAAATTGTAATTGATTTAATTACTGGCAATGATGCAATTGAAGAATCCTTTATAAAATTATCTGGGAATAACTCTCCTTCAATTATTCATATTGCTACTCATGGCTTCTATTTTCCTGAAATAACAACACCTAATAAAAACAGTAATACTAATTACAGCTTTATAGGCAAAAATAGATTTAAATACTCCGATGATCCAATGTTAAGGTCCGCTTTGATTATGGCAGGTGCTAATAAATCTTGGAATGGAGAGGTTTTATTTTCAAGTAACCAAGATGGTATACTTACCGCAAGAGATGTTTCTGGATTAAATTTGAATAATACTGTAATTGTTGTATTAAGTGCTTGTCAAACCGGACTTGGTGATGTTAAGGGAATTGAGGGCGTTTCTGGCTTGCAAAGTGCATTCAAAATGGCTGGTGTACGTTATATTTTAATGAGTTTATGGTCAGTTCCTGATTATGAAACTGTTGAGTTTATGGAATCCTTTTATTTGTTTTGGTTTAACGGGCTTCATGTTAGAGATGCATTCTTAGCTACTCAAAGAAAAATGAACGAGAAATATCCATTTAATCCTTATAAGTGGGCAGCATTTGTATTAATAGAATAACAGCAATATACTGTTGTAATAATTATTCTCACAAAGAATAAATAGAAAAATATATTTTTACTTGGATATTCCGGGGATGCTGCTCCAATTACAACCCAAAACTGACACATTTCTTTATTGTTTACATAACTAAGAACCCAAAACATCTCGGGCTTCAACGTCACCTCCTGTCGCACCTCTTCCCTATCTTTATAAAAGAATAATGGTAACTTTAAATAAGCCCCTAAAAAAATGAAGAAGAAGAAAGTAAAAAAAACAGTAAAATACCACGCAGAGTATTCTGATGGATACGAGACAATAATAGAAGGCGCTGATTATTATGATGTTTACAAAAAGGCATCAGAAAGAGCTAAAGAACTGAGTTTGCAGATGGTATTAACATTGAAATAATATGATAAAGTATCTATTAGCATATTGCGTAACACCCCCCACTATCCTACCAATGACTCTGCAATCATCTCTGCCTGCTTTAATACGGTTTCTGTTGCCAGCTTTTGCATATCGGGCGGATAGCCGTATTTTCTAAGAAGTCTTTTTACAGCAACCTTCAACTTTGCTTTGACGCTTTCTTTGATTGTCCAATCAATGGAAGCGTTTTGCTTTATGGTCTCTGTCAATACTACTGCAAGCTCTCTTAGTTTGTCTTTTTGCATTAGCTCTCTTGCACTGTTATTGTCCGCTACGGCAGTATAAAAGGCATATTCAAAGTCTGTCAAACCCATTTCTTTGGCTTCGCTATCCATGTTTACAATGTCAATGTTTTCACGTTCTGACAGCATTTCATAAATATTGCCCTCTTCCGGCTGAAACTTCTGTATTGTTGTAAAAACTACTCCACCGGATGCTACTTTTAATAAATCTTTCAGATGCTCTCTGTCTTTAGCTTGCACCGGCTCTTGCCTGAGCAATTGTTTTGATGCAGCAAAAGTATCATATAATTGATCGTCTAAGTCATTTCTATCTGTAATAACCAATATTGTGGGATTATCCAGTGCAAGTACAATTTTACCTGTATAAAAAACCATTGACAGCGATTTGCCGCTACCTTGCGTATGCCATACAACTCCACCTTTGCGGTCGCCAATAGGCTGCTTTTTTACATCAGGCAGATTATACAGTTCGGGGTCTTCAGCAGCCTTGCCAAGACTATTTTCTGCTGCTATATAGCCTGATGCTCTTAATGTTGACTCTACAGCCCTGTTTACAGCATAATACTGATGATATGCTGCAAGCTTTTTCACTGTAAATACGCTTGTAATACCGGTTTTTGCATCTTCTTTTTTCGTTGATTCAAACACGCTGAAATGCCTGATAAGGTCGAGCAGCGTTGATTTGTTCAACATACCGTTTATAAGTACTTCAAGCTGACTTATAAGATGCGAAGCCTGGGTAATGCCATCCTGGGTTTTCCATGCCATAAACCGGCTTAGCCCCGCAGAGATAGTTCCAGCGCGAGCTTCAAGCCCATCTGAGATTACAATAAAAGCATTGTATGTAAAAAGATTTGATATTACAGACTTATAGGTTTCTATTTGCTTAAAAGCCGAATTTATTGTTGCGTTCTCATCGGCTGCATTTTTTAGCTCCATCACCACAAGTGGAATGCCATTTACAAAAAGTACAAGGTCGGGGCGTTTGTTTTGGCCTTCAGAAGATGATGAAGTAGAAACAACGGTAAACTGGTTTACAACTAAGAACTCATTATATTCAGGATTGTTAAAGTCAATAAGCCAAACTCTGTCGCCTCTGTCATGGCCGTCAACACGTTTCGACACTGGAACGCCCTCTGTAAGATAGCGATGAAAAGCTTCATTATTGTTTATCAACTCCGTTGATGTGATTCTCTGAATAGTTTTAATAGCTTCTGCCTGTGCCTCTTTGGGAATATCGGGGTTAATTTTTTTCACTGCCGCCTCAAGACGTTTCAGCAACAAAACCTGTTCAAAGCTTTCACGTTCAGGAGTATCGCTGTCTGGAGCAATATCTTGGCCGTGAAGGTAATGGTATCCGAGGGATTCCAGCCTTTCTATCGCCAAATGTTCTATTGCGTTTTCAGTGATTCGGGTCATGGTCAAAAATAATATTAAAAATCTTTATTCCAAGGTGGAAGAGTGCCATGCACATCAAAATATCTTTGCATTAGAACTCCTTCAACAAGTGCAGGCAGGTCTTTATGTTTGTTATCAAAGGTTACAAACCAATAAATATCAAGTGCATCAATATTCTCCTGTTGAATTTTTAAATCAAAAAAATCCTGCCTTTTCATATCTCCATGCTTATTGTTAATTCTTTTTCTCAGGGTTTGATTTTTAAAAGTTCCATCTTGCATCATGGTCCCGGATTTACCAATATAAACAAGGTCAACTCTGCCACGAGCTAAGCGAACAATATAGTAAACACCGGGTAGGTCAGGAACATCTTTGCTAACTTCCATCAGGCTTTTACCTTTCTGGTAAAAAAAATGGCCGTTATTTTTGTATTTGTTTGTTTCTGAAAACATATCTTTTTTTTTAATTACATAAATAGAGCTTTCTTAGGCTAAAAATATCAGTAATTTATCTCGTTAAAATGTTAAAATTCATAAACATTGTTTATTTGATTAAGAATATTATTACATTTGTACATCTCATTAACCATGTGTTAAAAGAGTTACGAAGTCGTCAGGTTTAACTTGGCGACTTCTGCTTTTTTAGCCAAGCATCATACTCTTTCTGTTTTTTCCTCTTTTGATGACTATACTCTGCAACAAAAGCTGTCCATAGAAGCTTGTAATCCTTTCTTACATCTATTATTACAAAATAATCCGGTTCATTTTTAAGTTCCAACCAAATACATAAGCGATGCTTGCCATTTCGTTTTTGTGGCCATATTTTTAAGCTCCATGAATCACAGTTTTCGATTATTGGTCTTGCCCAAGGCATTCTTTCACATCTACGCAAATCAGGCTCTCGAATCTGTTCATCATCTCCCTTGTGCGTCATATGATAGAAAGTATATGCACGATTTTGAAAAGCAGGGTGCCATTTTAGCCTCAATTCTTCATTTCTAAATTTTGCTTTATGTTTAACAAAATCTTTGACAAAAACTTCATATACCGCTTCAATAAACAAAGAGTAATTACCTTTAAAATCCTCCAATAATATAAGTTCTGGCAAATCAATATTCTTGTCAGTCATTACTTAATCCCTCCTGATTTCCAAATAAAAATATTTGTTTTTTCTTCTTTGAATAGAGTTGAATGAGTTAAACTGTATCCTGATCTATCTTGTATTCTTTTTATAATACTTCTCTTAGCAGAACTTCCAGTGAGATTCCTGTTTAAATAGCATACTGAGCCGATTAGTAAGTCAGCCAATGCCATTAACTCTGCTTCGTGAGACCTAATTTGTTGGATTTTTTTTATTATCTTATGGTTATAATCATAATGATTATTCCGAAGAACATCTGTTAGCTTTTCAACTTTCTCTTGACTTCTTGTGTCTTTAATGTCAATGTAAATATTATATGAGTGCAATGGGTTTAAAATGACTTTTAACAGATCAAAATACATTTTGTAATAGAAGTCATCATGAGATTGATTGAATTTGCCATGATCTAAAATCGACTTATCAGGAACAACTAATGCTCTGAAATGCAAGTCGTCATCATCAAAAAAATAATCTACGACAGATAGATAGAAATTCATTTTGGAAGGAGAAACTTTATTCCATTTTATTTCAAAGCTTTCAGGTAGTCCATGCTGTGTTTTTATTTCCCTTATTCGCTTAAAGACCTCCTCTCTTTTTTCTTTCAAGCACCATATTGCTCCAAGCACCATGACTTTACTTTTGTCATTTTGTAAATGACAGCTTTCGTCACAATATATGTTGTATTCAATCATAGCTATTTTAATTATTATTGTTTAAAAAAAAACAAATACCCAAACTATTTGGTTTTAAAATTTATTAAATCTTAATATG
>CAZRNU010000151.1:0-7140 GCA_964601515.1 uncultured Bacteroidales bacterium
TCTCTGAAATCAAGCTCAACCTCAATGATAGATACAAATTCAACAAGTTGTGTTCTCAAATCCTGGATATTTTTGGAGAAATGTCCGCGCATTTGTCTGTATGCAAGAGTGTGTGATGCTTTGCTATTGGAAGCAATAAGGTCGGCCACGGCTTCTGCCTGAGATAGATCCATCTTGCCATTTAGAAATGCTCTCATGGTAAACTCACCCGGATTTGCCATTCTAACCTTGTTATCGATCAAAATCCTGAGAATTTCCTGAACTACGAATGGAGAAGCGTGGCAGGAGAATTCAACAATATTTTCGCCGTTGTAGCTGTTTGGTGCAACAAACTTTGTAGCCAGCACCTGGTCAATCTGCTTTTTCCCATCGTAAATACAACCAAAAATCATTTTGTGAGATTCTGCCTTTTTAAACTTAACAGTTTTGCTCTGAGGCTTAAAAATCTTATCAGCAACATCAAAAGCCCTATGGCCGGAAATTCTGATAATAGAGATTGCCCCTCCGGTGGTAGCCGGTGCACAAATCGTATCTTCGGTTAGAAAAATATTGGACATGGTTTTTAGGTTTTAGGTGTCAGGTATCGGGTATCAGGTGTTTTTAACTTTTAACTTTTAACTTTTAACTTTTAACTTTTAGTTTTTAGTTTTCACTGTCATTTCGACCGTAAGGGAGACCACGAAGTAGCAGCGAAGCTAAATCCCGTTGTTCAATTCATTCTTTCACGTCGGGACCTCTCGCTTACGCTCGAGGTGACCAGTAAAACAACCTTCACATTTATAATTACACATTTGCACATTATCGCATTATCGCATTATCACATTACCACATTTTCACATTAAAATTACAAACAATTATTTAAAACAAAGCTTAAAACTCTCTCAAAACTTCATGTGCTCCTTTATGAATCTCGTACCAGAATTCAAGTGCAGCTTCTTTTTTGTTATTTTTAAACTTATTACTCCACAACTTAGTTACTTCGCTTGTATCACCTTGTCTAAGGCGTTTTTCAATAAAAGTCTGAACATAATCTGCATTTCTTTCGGCTTCCCAGAAGATTGATGCATTGCGACTATGTATTCTGCTTGCGGTTAGCTCAATACTTTTGAGAAAACCTTCTTTATTGCCAAAAAGCTTTTCAATAATATCAGGAATAAGGTCTTCTGCCCATGCGCGGTGGAAACGGCAAATACCAAGGTTGTCTATCATAAGTTCCTTAATCATTCGGCGGGCATTTTCCCTGCCGAGTTCTCGTGGTTCGATAAATTCCTTGCCATAATTCATATAATATTTCCCCATTATACTCATTGGAGAAAGCACTCCCGGAGTCCAGTATTGGTTTGGCACTATCCAGCCGTGACGAGCATAAGCATTATATATGAAAAGGTCGAGAATCTTCTTGTTATTGTTGCGGGCAAGGTTTCTGCCGTACTTTCTGGCACCTTCCATAAGGTTTATCTTACTGTCGGGTTTAGCAATTTCATCGAGCATTGCCATGGCAATATTTGCGTTGTGCATAGAATCTTCAACAAGCCTGAAATTGTCAGGTGTAAAAACCGGTTTATCTTTTACACCAATATCTTCGGGAGAAATAAGGTTTTCATGCAAACATTCCATAAGCCACGACAAAACACCTCCAACGCTAATTGCATCAAATCCGAGACTATCGGCTTTCATATTTACAAGCTCAGCAGCCCTTTGGTCGAAAATACCACAAAGTGGTCCCATCGTCTGATAGGGTTCATAGTCTTTTTTGAATTCGCCATTAAGCTTCTTACACACAGCAGCGCATGGTTCACCGCATGTTTTCTGTTGCTTTTTATCTATAGTTTCCTCATTAAATTGTTTCAGATAATGATTAACAATAAAATCCTGATGCAGCTTATTTCTTTCCTCGTCTGTCCAGTATATTGTTCGATAGTTGAATGCTATAATGTTGTCTTTGATGGTGGCGTAATTTACACCAAAAGTACCACCGGTATTGAAAGCCGGATCGTATCTGTATTTGGTTGTAGCCTCCATGTCTTTGGCAGAAAGTTTCATCTGGTATCTGTCCTGAAACCAGGTGTCAGCCACTGACCTGTCTCTAAAATCTTCATCCACAAAAGTTCCACCATAAATAATAGCAGCAATGCCGTGTTGTTGAAGCATTTTAGAGCCAAAACCTCCCCTACCCGCCCAGCAGTCGGCATGTGTAATCTCACCTTTTCTAATCGGAGCCGATCCAATTGCGCCAAAATCAGTATATAAAGAAGCCGGTCCTGTAGCAATTACACGAGGGTCATTTTCATATCTGTTGCCAAACAAATCTATAGCATGTTTCATTAACGAATAAACTCCCGTTCTGCCTTCTTCCCATATTTTTCTTAGCCTAACAGGAACAATCTCCACTTCAATTTCCTCTCCGTGATTTCTGTTTAGGTATAGAATTGACGGGGTATTTGCCTTCCCTACAATTGACAACATATTTATACCAAGGTTGTCGAAAATCAATCCTGCCCCACCCATTGAAGAAATAAAAAAGCCATGCCAGCAGGGACTAAACCCTGAAAATATCAATCTGTTCGACCCCGGAAAAATGCTACCCGCCAGCAATCCTGTTCCAATATTCAGACTGTCGTACTTTTTCGACAGATGGATACCAAGATCAACCGGACCCCATGATTTTCCTATATCATAACGTTGAACCTTGTAAAATCCCGTTCCGGAATCAACAAATAATGTCTTTAATTGAGATTGTTGCATCATAACATTGAGGTTTTATATATATGATAATGTTTTTTAACGTTCAATTATTCATTTCCCAACAAATTTACAGAATTTAAAACATCATATCGAATAACATTTTTAAAAATAGAACAGAATATTTATAATTTTGCGAAGATTAAAAGGGCGAAGGGCGAAGAGCGGAGAATACGCGGTCACCTCGAGCGCAAGCGAGAGGCCCCGATGATGAGACAACCGGATTTAGCTTCGCTGCTACTTCGTGGTCTCCCTTACGGTCGAAATGACAGTTTACCCAAAACCAAAAAAAAAACCCATGTCCAAATTTCTATCTGAAGGCTATTTTGTTTTGTTCCTGATAATTACTCTGGGAATTGTAATTGGGAATTTTAAAATAAAGAGATTCTCGCTAGATTTATCGGCGGTGATTATTGTTGCCTTGTTTTTGGGACATTATGGATATGTTGTACCTGTGGAATTTCAAACTATCGGATTGTTGTTTTTTATTTTCACCATTGGCATTCAGGCGGGTCCGGGATTTTTTGACTCGTTTAATCGTGGTGGAAAAATTCTGATTTTAATAGGAATAATATTATTGGTATCTGCAGCTTCTATTGCCAAACTTTTTGGATACTTGTTCAACATTGACAATGCTCTTACTGTAGGAATTTTTAACGGGGCATTGACTAGCACTCCCGGTTTGGCTGCTGCTATTGAAGCAACCGGTTCTGCAAGTGCATCAATTGGCTACGGAATTGCTTATTCTTTCGGAGTAATTGGAGTTATTATTTTCTTAGGCATAGCTCATTTAATTTTTAAAGTTGACCTGAAAAAAGAGGAAGAAAAATACCGCAATCAACTTTCTGAAGTGTTTCCAGATATTATTAACAGAAATCTTATCGTTGAAAACAAAAACATTGCAGGAAAAACTTTAGGCGAGCTTAAGATAGGGACTATGACTCATGCTATTGTTTCCCGTGTAAAACATAACGGCATTGCAACTACTCCTACTAAAAATACCATTCTAAATCTGGGAGATATTGTTAAGGTTGTGGGAACAGAAGAAGCATTAAAAAGAGCAGAAATGCTTATTGGTGGACCTACACAGGAAGAAATTCCACTTGAGGAAGCTTACAAGGTAAACTGGGTATTGGTTACAAATAAGAAAGTAATAAACAACTCATTGGGTTCTTTAAATCTTACAAGAAATTATAATGCAACAATTACTCGTATAAGAAGAAGTGAGATAGACCTCACTCCCACTGCCGCTTCAAGATTGAGGTTTGGTGACAAAGTTCTTGTTGCGTGCGACACCGAGAACATGCGCAATGTGATGAAACTATTGGGCAACGAGGAAAAACGCCTGAGCGAATCAAACTTTCTGCCTATTAGTTTGGGTATAATAATAGGTGTACTTGTTGGCTCTATAAGTATTCCTGTGTTTGGATATTTCGATTTTTCTTTGGGTATGACAGGTGGAGTCTTAACAACCGCTCTGATTTTGTCAAAGATTGGTAAAACCGGAAACATAATTTGGTCGATGTCGGGTGGAGGAAACCAACTGCTGCGAAAACTCGGAATGCTTATGTTTCTAGCCACTGTTGGCACACACGCAGGCTCTCAGATTGCAGACACATGGGAATTGTATGGATGGAATATTGTTGTGATTGGGGCTGTAATTACAATAGTTCCAATGATTATTGCAATTATTGCAGGCCATTTTATCTTTAAAGTAAACTTTCTCACATTATTGGGAGTAATTGCAGGCAGCATGACTTCCACTCCCGGATTGGGAGTTGTTGACAACAAAACAGAATCCGAAGCTCCTTCAGTCGCATACGCTACAGTTTATCCTATGGCGCTGGTGCTTATGATAATCTTTTCGAAAATCCTTGCATTACTCTAGTTTAGGAAAATCTTCAATCTTCAATCTCAGCTTTCTCTTTGAACTCTGATTTCTTCTTCAATAATATTTTTCAACTCTTCCAGCTCAGATACTGAAAGACTTTTCTCATGGGAGAGAAAGTACACCATTTGCCTGAGAGAATTACCAAAGTATTTTGCCAGAACTCCTCTCATTAGAAGTCTCGTATAAATCTGTTTATCAACTAGTGGGTGATAAAAAAAAGCCTTGCTTACCTTTTTATGTCCGATAAATCCTTTTTTCTCAAGAATTCTGATTATGGTAGATATGGTAGTATATTTTGGTCTGGGCTCTCTATAATGCTTAATAATATCGTTAACGCTTCCCGACTTAATTTCCCAAAGAATATGCATAATCTGCTCTTCAGCTTTCGTCAACTCTTTTATCCTAAGCATAGTAATAATAAAATGATTAAAAAAATTAATCCCGACTTTCGACTTACGACTTCCGACTTTCGACTGTCGACTGTCGACTTCCGACTTAACCCTTTGCTTCTCTTCTCAGATATTCCTTTGTAAACTGCAAATAATCGAATGCTCCGTTGCTAGTACTTTGATATCTGAAAATATCCTGACCGGCATTGGGAGCTTCTGCAAGAGCTATATTGTTTCTAATTTTTGTTTCATAAACTTTATCTCCGAAATGACTGTCAATTGTTTCAAAAACATATCTATTTAAAACCTTACGACTATCAAATTGAGTAATAAAAATTCCACTAATCTGCAGATTGGGATTAAGGCGTTTTTTAATTTTATCAACCAATCCGAGCATTTTACCGATTCCCTGAAGAGCCAAATATTCTGCCTGCATAGGAATTAACACTTCATCAGACGCTGTAAAAGCATTGATTGTAAGCAATCCCAATGATGGTGGACAATCAATTATAATATAATCGAACGAATTCTTTAGTTCTCCAATAGCTTCAGATAAAATATATTCTCTGCCGGCTTCAGCAGCAAGTTCAATTTCAGCTGCACTTAAAGCGCTAACTGCCGGAATAACATAAAAGTTTTTTACAAGCTTTATAGGTTCAGGCTTTGACTCACCTTTCAATACAGAGTATATATCATTTTGCGGTTCTGAAATATCTAAACTCTGAGTTAGATTTGTTTGAGGGTCAAAATCAATAAGCAGAACTTTCTTACCTGCCTTAACTAACCCTGCACCAAAATTTATTGCTGAAGTTGTTTTACCCACTCCTCCTTTGTGATTGCTAATAGCTATAACTTTTCCCATATTATCCGGATTTTTGTTATTCATTGATATGCAATAATATGAATTTTTAAGCAATAATTTCCAGTTTTAAAAAAATTCTTCAACAGGCTTGATATAGAATTTTGCTATGATGCGAATTGCCTTTTCTTTTTTATATTTGCATTATAACGAAAACAAAAAAGTATGAAAAATCCAGTTTTTACAAATCCGGAAAGAATAAAATATATAATCGACAAATGTGAAGTATGCTTTATAGGAATGTCTGACAACAATAATAAGCCATATGTTGTACCTTTTAATTTTGGTTATGAAGACGGTATAATATATTTCCATACCGGCCCCGGAGGAAAAAAGTTGGATATTCTTAAATCAAATCCATACGTTAGTGTTAGTTTTTCTACCGATCACAAACTATTTTTTCGCAACGAGCCTGTTGCTTGCAGCTATGGAATGTATTACAGAAGTGTTATTGCTTCAGGAAAAGTAGAGTTTGTTGAAGATTATGAGGAGAAGATAAAATGTATGAATATTATAATGAGAAAATACACCGGTAAAGACTTTCCATATAATGCTCCGGCAATAAATAATCTTGTGATTTTCAAATTAACTCCTGAGTTAATTGAAGGTAAAGAGCTTGGATATTAATATGAAACCGTTAAATTAACTTACTTTTAATAGTTTTAATCTAACAATAAACAGGTACATTCCAAAACCTAATAAACTTCCAACCATGGCCCCAACAATTACATCTCCGGGGTAATGAACTCCCAGATACACTCTGCTATAAGCATTTAATGCGGCATAAGAAAAGAATATAATTCTGAGATAGAGGAAACTTCTGTCCCTAAATAAAAATGCGACAAAAGTTGCCAGAGCAAATGTATTGGCAGCATGCCCGGAAATAAAGCCATATCTACCCCCGCAACTTAAAAAGTGAACTAAATGATTTATTTCAGGGTCCTGACATGGGCGCAATCGTTCAAAAGATGCTTTGAAAAGGTTTGCAGTTTGGTCAGCTAAAAATGTCAGAAGAATTATTGCAATAACAACCCAAAGAGTTTTCCACTTATATTTTTTTATTATAAGGTATAACAGAAATGCATAAAGTGGAATCCATGTAAATCTTGCACTAATATGCCACATGATAACATCAAAAAAACCATTATTCAAGCCATTAAGGAAGAAAAACAAATCATGATCCAGATTTAACAGAAACTCCATAGTTGAGGTTGAGGTTAAGGTTAAGGTTAAGGTTAAGGTTAAGGTTAAGGTTAAGG
>CAZRNU010000152.1:0-7007 GCA_964601515.1 uncultured Bacteroidales bacterium
AAAAGTACGATTTTTATTAGTACTTTTAGTCTAGTTTCTTAGGGGTGGGCAACAAGTCAAGATATCTGATACCCGACACCTGATACCTGATACCTGATACCTAATACCTACCTATGTATTACCGTTCCTTTTCCTTCTTGTCCTAATTCTTTTGCTTCGGTAATGATTGCGTCGACGCCGCCGTTTTCTACGAATTCAATACAAGCTCTAACCTTTGGAGCCATGCTGCCTTCTGTAAACTGACCATCTGCAAGGTGTTTTTTAATCTCTTCGATAGTAACTTTTTCAAGTTTTTGTTCGCCGGGCTTATGGAAATTGATGTAAACATTTGGAACATCAGTTAGAATGCAAAATTCATCAGCTTTAATCTTTGCAGCGAGCAATGATGATGCAAGATCCTTGTCAATTACTGCATCAATACCAATCATTTTGCCTTTTTCGTCATAATAAGCAGGGATACCGCCACCACCTACTGTGATAACGATATTACCTTCGCGAGCAAGTTTTTCAACAGCTTTCCAGTTAGGAATCTCAACCGGACGAGGAGATGCTACAACTCTTCTCCAACCACGTTTGCGTGGGTCTTCGTGAAACACCCAATTATTTTCAGCTGCCATCAGATCAGCTTGTTCTTTTGTGTAAAATGGACCAACCGGCTTGTTTGGCTTGCTGAATGCAGGGTCGTTTTTGTCAACAACAACCTGTGTAACCAGAGTAACGATATTTCTTTCAATACCATGTTCTCTCAATACATTACGCAATTGTTGTTCAATCATAAAACCAATAGAACCTTGTGTTTCAGCAACACAGAAATCGATCGGCTGCTTTGGCAAGCCAAATACTTGGTTTCCACCTTCGTGTTGCAGTAATACATTCCCAACCTGAGGTCCGTTTCCATGACCAATTACAATATCATATCCACTCTTAATTAGAGGAACCAGATGTTGGCATGTTTCATAAACGTTTTGTTCTTGCTCATCAATAGTTCCTACTTGATCGCCACGCAGAAGTGCGTTTCCTCCAAATGCAATAACTGATAGTTTTTTCATAATTTATTAGATTTAATTTTGATGTTTATAATTTCCTTTGGTAAAAAATAAAAGCCTTTCGAAACTTTCCGAAATGTGCAATAGTGAAAAAATTGCCTTATAAGGGCAAAGAAAATGTTTTTAATTAATTCGGTATTGCCGAAAGAGCTTGAAAAAACAATAACACTATTTCACTGAAAGTCTTCATTAAAGGCTAAAGTGTTTTATTTTAAGTATTTATGAATTCTGAATGCAAATCTATAAAATTTAAATGAAATCGGTGACAAAATGTTTACTGATTCATTCATAAAAAAGTTAAATTTGAATGTTTTGATATTATTACATCTACTGATGTGATGAAGACACTTATGATAAGTCTTTAAATCGTCAATTTATTAAACTTTATGAATGCTATAGACTCTTTAAAATCTGAAATTAATCTGCTTACTAATCCTGAGAGGGCAAAATTAATGGCTAAGTATTTCCGGGTTTATCCGGGCGGATATGGAGAAGGGGATGTTTTCCTTGGGCTCACTGTACCAATTCAAAGAAGCTTGTCGCAAAAATATTTTAAAGACATAACTCTTGAGCAAATTTCTGAGATGCTTTTAAGTAAGTTTCACGAGCATAGGCTAATTGCAGTGTTTATAATGGTTCTTATGTATAAAAAAGCTAAAGATGAAAATGAAAAAGCAATTATTGTTGAGGCTTATCTTAAAAATATAAAAGGTGTAAACAATTGGGACATTGTTGATTCTTCTGCTCATAAGATTTTGGGGCCGTTTTATGAAAAAAAAGACAAGAAGATTCTTTATGATTTGCTGAATTCAGGAGATTTATGGAAACAAAGAATAGCAATTATATCAACAATGTACTACATAGATAGAAGAAATTTTGTTGATATATTTGCAATGTCGGAAAAAATGCTCGACCATAAGCACGACTTAATTCATAAAGCAGTAGGTTGGATGCTAAGAGAAGTTGGCAAAAGGGACTTTGATGCAGAATATAACTTCCTAATAAAACATTATAAAAAAATGCCAAGAACAATGCTGAGATATGCCATAGAAAAGTTTGACGAAGAGCTTAGGCAGAGTTTTTTAAAGGGAGAGGTTTGAATTAATTGGTGTCAGGTGTCAGGTATCTGGTATAAGGCTTTTGACTGTCGACTGCCGACTGCCGACTAAATTTATTAACTATGAGATTATTAAGACTTATTATTTTAACAGTTGTGGTTCTTTTTCTTGGATGTAATAATTCAGGCAACAAAGCACCAAAAGAGAACTTGTATGTAATTCATGCGGGAAGTTTAACTTATCCTGTTCATAAAATTGCAAGAGCCTTTGAGGCTGAAAATCCGAGTGTAAAAGTATTAACAGAAGCATGGGGTAGTAAGGCCGGAGCCAGAAGAATAATAGAACTTGAGAATCCCGCTGATGTATTTTTATCTGCAGATTATATGATTATTGAAAACATGCTTTTACCTGAGCATGCTTCGATGAATATAAAATTTGCGAGAAACGAAATGTCTATCGTATTTACAGAAAAATCAAGATATAGCAACGAGATTACCGCGGAAAACTGGCATAGCATTTTGCTTAGACCTGATGTTAGCATAGGAAGAAGCAATCCTGATCATGACCCTTGCGGGGTGAGAGCAGTATTTACCTGCCAGCTTGCAGAATTATTTTACAATCAAAGTGGGTTAGCCGAAAAGCTTCTTTCAAAAGACATTCACAATATCAGACCTAAAGAAACTGATTTAATAGCATTACTTGAATCAGGGCATATTGATTACATCTTTCTATATCGCAGCGTTGCAGTTCAGCACAATCTAAGGTATCTTATATTGCCTGATGAATTAAATCTTGGCAATCCTGGATTAAATGAATGGTATTCTCAGGTAAGTATAAATACTTTAGGAACATCACCCGGGTCAACTATTAAAGAAGTTGGACAATCAATGGTTTATGGCTTAACAATACCTCACAGGTCCAAAAACAAAGAATTAGCTGAGAAATTTGTTAGTTTTGTATTAGATGGTGATAAAGGGATAAAAATTCTTGAAGAATCCGGTCAACCCAGAGTTAATTAAAAAAAGAGGCTGAAGGTTACTTCAGCCTCTTTTTTTAATTAATAACACCCCCATTAATTTATTCCATAAACTTTAACTTTATCTAACCTGTAAAGTGTGGTTTGGTCTTCAGTGCCACTGCCGGTGTATTTGAATCCAATGTGGAAATTTCTGCCGGTATTAGCAACATTAATTTCTCCTGATCCCACCCATGTGTCCTGATTTACATTTGAGGAAGCAATAATAGCCGGTAGTTCAGTCCAAGTCGCTGCTGCAGGATTTGTTCCATCAAAATTATAAGATACAAATGCTTTCAATCCATCATGTTTGAAATTTAGGTAGGCAGTTTCGAAAGTTACAGTTGACGATTGATATGAGCTAGCTGCAATTGCCGGAGTAGTAAGCCATGCAATATTACTTTCTTCACCGGATCCATAGGCGGTAATTTGAGCAAAATTTCTAGAACCTGTAGTTGAAGTTATCCAATGTTTTGTTCCTGCAATAGCAATAGATTTCCAACCGTTAAAATTAATTGGAGAGCCAATTGTTCCTTGCATAAAGTCCTCAGAAAAAAGAAGAGTACCATCAACATCACCACATCTTGCTCCATCCATTTCAATTTCTTCAAAATGCCTGATATATAGCTGCCAGGTATCAAAATTTTGCCACGATGGACGGTATAAACCAACAACTGCAATTAAAGATCCTCTGCCTCCGGGTACTTGCTTGCCAGCGAAATTCGCATAACCACTGGTTCTAACAACAATGCTGTTCCCAAAACAATCTTCAAGAGTGCGATTAATTGTATTCAGTCCAACAGGGTCAGCAAATAAGGAACCTATGTCAGTTTCTCTAAACTGAACATCAACCAGCTTGACAAATTTAGCCATATAACCACCGTTAAGAATATCGGTTATGCTAACTTCCTCAGGTTGAATATCTATACCCTGTTTCAGTTGCACAACATTTTCGTAAGCATCAACAGAATCAAGCTGCATCATGCTATTGTATGCAGAAACTGTTGTTCCTTTAAGATTAATACGAATAGAATCGCCTTGAAGCAGATTAGTTCTAGAGAATCTTACATTAATTGCAGCAGTTTCATCTTGTATATATGCCTGATTATAAATATTTCCTGACTCCTGGCTCATAGTTACCAAGGCATAAATATTATATTCGGTAACTCCGCTCGGATTCTTTGTTTCATCGGCAAAAAAAGCATCGTTAAAAGTAACAGCTTGCCCATAGTGCTGATAAATTTTTATCAAAGAATCAAGTGTAATAATACTGTTTGGGTCAAGGCTTTGTAATGGTGGAACATCTTTTTCCTTTTCACAACCAGTAAACAAAAAACCAATGACTAATGCATTAATTATTATTAAAAAATTTCTTTTTGTCCAATTCATAATTTTGAATTTTTAAATTCGGATAAATATCTTATTTTGCTAATTACTCGACTATATCGTTTAAGTTTCTAATCAAGAATTGTGGAGTATTATTAATAGACACAATTCCTGTAATAGTAACAGGCCCAGTTGGGACAGTAGAACCGGCAAACTCGGCCCAATTATATGTAAACAAGGTAATAGTGCCCGTTCCATCGCTTAGAGTGAGGCTGCCATGAGTAGTTCCAGGTGTCGCAAATGTAGTTCCTCCGGTAATTGTAGCATTCGTGAAAGTAACTAGAGTTGACTCGTACACATTAATATTTGCGACAACTTCAGCAACTGTAGTTTCTACCGGCTGGGGTAGTGTGCCCGGGCCAATTAGATTAACATTTCCATTAGGAATATCATTGATTTGCAATAAACCTGCATACAATTCAAGAGGCAAAGTGCCGGCATTTATTCTTATTAAATCGCCCAAGTTGAAGTTGTGAGTAGCTGTAAATCTTAAAGTTATCCCAGCCATTGAGTCATCCATAATTACTGCATTTCTGCTCGACATATTATCCCCTTCGCGATCTGAAACAACAACAGCTCTTACAACAATATTTGGAGGAAGATTTGTTTCACCTTCGGCAAACATATCTTTAATTTCCTGAATAGTTATTAAATTAGAATCATCGTCGTCGCATCTAGGATCATTAAATGTAACTTCATTAAAACTTCTAATCAATAGTTGGTAATCATCACGATATCTAGAAACAACAGCAATTAAGGAGCCTCGTCCCGAAGGAAGAATCTTGTCGGCAAAGTTTGCAAATCCGCTTGTTCTGACAATAATAGTGTTCCAATCGCAATCCATTAGAATTCTATTAACATTTTCAAACTGGTCATCCGGGTTGGCAAAATACTTTCCAATTTCTGTTTCAAAAAACTGCACATTATCTAATCTGATAAGTTGAGATTGAAATGCATCTGTTTTAATTGTATTTATATTTACCAGTGTTGGCTCAATAATAGGCTTAGGCTCTCCATAAATTGTAGTTGTGCATGCCCATGTTGCAAGTTTTTCAATATTTTTATCGACATTCACTGAGTCTACTTGCCAAAGCTTCTGATATTGGCTTACAACAGTATTTTTAAGATTTATTCTTATATAATCACCTTGATACAAACCACCGGCCGACAACAACCTAATATTAATACCGCCGGTTGCATCCTGAATAAAAGCCGATTTATAAATATTACCGGACTTATCGTCCATAACAACCGTTGCAAATAAAGAATAATCTTCATCAAACTTGTACGGGAAAGTTAAAGGATCTATTTGTTTCAGCTCTGCAATAGTTATAACTTTATCCGGATCATAAGGTATAGGAGTTATCTCCGGCATGTCAAATTCTGATTTCACGCAACCTGCCATTAAAAAGAGCACAAATGCGGAAAATGATATTAAAATTATTTGTTTAAGTTTCATGATATAATGTTTTATTCTATTTAACAATATAAAGTTCCTTGCGAACGAATTAAATCCTAACCGCTAGATTAATAAAATACGATCTACCGTATAAATAAAAATATTTAGAAGCAAACCTGTCAATATCGCGATTATCGAATCTTAATTGTTCGAAACCACCAATCGAGAATCCAGTATTATTAAGGATATTATTTACACTAATGTTAAGATTAATAAAATACTTTCTTTTAACCCTCCAAGATTTTCCTGCAAAAGCGTTGAACGTATAGTTACTTTTCAATTTTTCCTGTTCCAAAACATCTTTCCAGACTTCATCTTCAATCACAAAATCTTCAATAGCTTCATATGTTCTTCGATCCGGATTTATATCCATATAAATATCATCAAAATAATTTCCACTAACTCCAATAAACCAGAATTTAGGCGAATTATATCTTAACCCGGCAGAAGCAGCTGTATGAGTCATTCCACCAATTTTATAGTTTTGCAAATAAACCATTCTTTCATCAGCAAGAACTTCCAAATCATTATCTCTAGAAATAGTTACCATTGGTCTTGAGTTATAATAATAATCTCCAATTCCGGCAACAATATGTCCGGAAACTGTACTTGTAATGTTTGCTTCCAAGCCAAATTCGGCACCCATATGCACTTTGTCCACTCCGGTCATAGTGTAATTTACGAATGATCTGTATTCTTCATGATAAAAACTTCTCGACCAGGTTTGGTCTTTAAATTCTGTCATAAAAACAGTAAGTCTTGATTTAACTTTTGGAGAGCGAATGATATAACTAAGATCTCCTCCATAAATAGTTTCGCTACCTAGTCCCGGAACAATATGATCTCTTACCCTTGGAGCTACATATGAATTCCAGAAATAAGGCGCTCTAGTCATGTATGCTGCGTTGGCAGTTATATAATGCCTACCTGTAACTTTATAAGTTGCACCACCTTTCAACCCATAATTTGTATAATTTTGTTTTTCGCTATCCCCGTATGAGTTGTCAGGAAATCTTGGGTTTTTCATTTTCCCTGTTCTCCAG
>CAZRNU010000153.1:0-6828 GCA_964601515.1 uncultured Bacteroidales bacterium
AGTTGACTATCAGGGCGACTACCATTATTGTTATTGCACAAAAAGTTCTCATTTTGTATATATTCTTGAAGAAGCATTAAAAAATGACATTCATATAGAAACTTCATCTGCATTTGATACTTATATAATAGAAGAACTGCTCACACGAGATCTGATAGACAAAAACACATATATTGTTTGCAATGGCTTTAAGCGCCCATTATATCTTGAAAGAATTTGCGAACTAATTAATCAAGGCTTCGAAAATACTATTCCTGTTATAGACAACAAGAATGAAATAGAGGTTTATGAAAGCTTAATTGACAAGAACAGAAAATGTAAGCTGGGAATAAGAATCGCTGCAGAAGAGGAGCCAATGTTTGAATTTTATACTTCTCGTTTGGGCGTAAGGTATAATGACATTGTTCCATATTATAAAGAAAAGATAAAGCCCAATCCGGTATTTTCATTAAAGATGCTTCATTTTTTTATAAATACAGGGATAAAAGACAATGCATACTATTGGAATGAGTTATCGAAGTGTGTTAACGTTTACTGCGACCTCAAGAAAATTTGCCCGGAGCTTGATTCATTGAATATAGGGGGTGGTTTCCCTATCAAAAACTCACTTGGCTTCGAGTTTGATTATGAATACATTGTTGAAGAAATAATATCTCAAATTAAGAAGATTTGTATTGAAAGAAACGTCCCCGAACCACATATCTTCACGGAATTTGGCGCATTTACAGTTGGGGAAAGCGGTGCTGTGCTTTATTCTATTCTCGACCAAAAGCAACAAAATGACAGGGAGCTTTGGAACATGATAGACAGCAGTTTTATGACAACTCTGCCTGACATCTGGGCTGCAAAACAAAAATTTATTCTTTTGGCTGTAAATAATTGGGACTCGGAATATGAAAGGGTTAACCTTGGAGGACTAACATGCGACAGTCAGGATTACTATAACGCAGAATCGCATTCCAATGCTATATTTCTTCCAAAAATAAAAAAAGATGTGCCACAATATATTGGCATGTTTCATACAGGGGCCTACCAAGATAGCTTGGGTGGGTTCGGAGGAATACAACACTGTCTTATTCCTTCTCCAAAACTGATAATTATTGACCGTGATGAAGAAGGGCAATATACTACAAAGCTTTTTGCAAAAGAACAAAGCTATAAGTCGATGCTAAAAACTCTAGGCTATTGGTAAATCAAGACTTATAACCAAGAAATATTCTTAATTCTTTAACTTCAAACTATTCAAATATTTTACTACTTTTGAAGCTGGTTTAATTATATAATGCTACATAACATATATAACTATGACACACAAAAAGCAACTATACAAAAGATTTTTACTGGTAGCTCTCTTCTTAATTTTATTCGCATCCTGTTCGAAAAGTGGATTCAGAGGCGTTGTTCAATATAAAATTTCATATCCCGGAAGTAGGATTGACTACGCAACTCAAGATGCATTGCCTACAACTATGGAAGTAAAAGCAAACGGCAACTTTGTTAGAAAAGATATGCGTGGCGGCGACCTTATTCAAACCCAAATATCCAATGCTGATGAAGAATCCTTACATATTTTACTTGAAATATTGGGGAAAAAATATCACATTAGCAAGTCCAAAACTGATATTGAACTTGATATGAAGAAAATGCCCGAACCTCAGTTTGAATTTACAGGCCAAACTCGCGAAATTCTGGGATACGTTTGTCAGGAAGTTAAGGCTATTACATTTGACGACTTTGGTGAAGAAACAATATCATACATTTATTTCACAAATGACATAAAAGGGTTCCCTTTTAATTTCGACTTACCTTACAAGGAAATACCGGGGCTAATGCTTCAATATGAGCTAAAAAGCGGCGACCTTAACATGAAGTTTGAAGCTGAAAGCATCAGAAAACGAAAAAAAGGAACAAAAAAGAAATCATTCAAAATCCCTAAAGGTTATCAAGAAACTACTCACGAGGAGCTAAGAAAACTATTAGAATAAGATAACCGGTTATCTATTTATGTCAGACAAAAACAATAAATTCAAGTCGAATACATTCAAGTCGAAGAAAGAACCGAAAACTGACCTGTCGGGCAATGAGTTTTCTCTAAAAAACCTTAATGGTTTCTTTCAAGATGGAAGGTTCCGTAAAATATCCGGAACTTTGCTTGTTATTGTGTCTTTTTATCTTTTCTTATCATTCACCAGCTATTTTTTCAATTGGAAATACGACGACAGCGCCGAAAAATCATTTGGCGATTTGCTATTTGACAAAGAATTAGTTGTGGAAAATATGATGGGCAGACTTGGGCATGTAACAGCTAAGATTTTTATTAAAAATTGGTTTGGATTAGCTTCATATCTTTTCGTACTTGTATCATTTGTAATAGGCATCAAACTGCTAATTAGAAAATCTATACTACCTGTTTTAAGAACTGTAAATTACAGCATATTCGGACTGTTATGGATATCTGTTGCTTTTGGGTTCTTATTTAGAACAGGCGATTTAATTATACTTTCAGGCACTTTTGGTTATCAAACCAATATCTGGCTCGATGGTATTTTTGGAAAAGCAGGTACATTTCTGATACTATTGTTTACACTTGCAAGTGCGCTTATCATAGCATTCAATTGGAGTTATGGTGCTATTATGAATTTTGTTATGAAAATTATTGGTTTATTAATTAAACCTAAACCTTTAGCTGAGGAAACAGAAATTGAGAATACTCCTGAAAATGTTTTAAATACTGAGATTGACAGCCCCGACAGTGAAGAAGCTGTTGAAGTTAGTTTTGAGAATGAAGACATTATTCAAAGCGAAGAAGATATTATAAAAAGCTTACTTGAAAAAAAAGAAAGTGAAAGCGATGTCGACTTTGAAGTTAATATTAGTAATGAAGAAGAAATAATAGAACCCGAATACAATAATCCCGAACTTGAAATTGAGGTCAGTGATGGTAAAATTAGAGGTAATAACTATCAGGAAATAGCAGACCCTTCGAGTGACGCAATTGACAGCGCTGCTTTGCTCGCAAAACAAGGACCATTCGACCCAAAAGAAGATTTACGGGATTATCAGATTCCACCTATTACGTTATTAAAAGAATACGGATCTAACACAATAGAAATTAACAAACCTGAGCTCGAAGCCAATAAAAATAGAATTCTTGAAACCTTAAACAATTATTCTATACAGATTGACAAAATCAGAGCAACCGTTGGCCCAACAGTTACATTATACGAGATAGTCCCTGCTCCGGGAGTTAGAATATCCAAAATAAAAAATCTGGAAAATGATATTGCACTTAGTTTATCTGCACTTGGAATAAGGATAATAGCACCCATTCCGGGCAAAGGAACCATAGGCATAGAAGTACCAAACAGTAAGCCTGAAATTGTGAGCATGAGATCGGTTTTGAGCAGTGAGAAATTCCAGAAATCAACATTCGAACTTCCTATAGGACTTGGAAAAACAATCGCAAATGAAATATACATTGCAGATCTGGTTAAAATGCCTCACCTACTAATGGCAGGTGCAACAGGACAAGGCAAATCTGTAGGATTAAATGCTGTTTTGGCTTCTATTTTATACAAAAAGCACCCTGCAGAAGTAAAATTTGTGCTGGTTGACCCAAAGAAAGTGGAGCTTACCTTATTCTCAAAGATAGAACGTCATTATCTGGCAAAACTCCCGGATTCAGAAGAAGCCATAATTACAGATACACGAAAAGTTGTTAGAACATTGAATTCTCTCACAATTGAGATGAATTCGAGATATGACTTACTTAAAGATGCTCAGGTTAGAAATATTCAGGAATACAATGCGAAATTTATTTCCAGAAGGCTTAATCCAAACCACGGTCACCGATTTCTGCCATATATCATTTTGTTTATTGATGAATTTGCCGACCTTATAATGACAGCAGGAAAAGAAGTAGAGCTTCCTATAACCAGACTTGCTCAGCTGGCCAGAGCTATAGGCATACATCTTATTATTGCAACGCAAAGACCATCGGTAAACATAATTACCGGAACAATTAAAGCAAACTTCCCGGCTAGAATAGCTTTCAGAGTAACTTCGAAAATCGACTCAAGAACTATTCTTGATACAGGAGGTGCAGATCAGCTAATCGGAAGAGGCGATATGCTTCTATCTACAGGAAGCGACATTATTAGATTACAGTGTGCATTTATTGATACACCCGAAATAGACAATATAACAGAATTTATTGGTTCTCAAAAAGCCTATCCAAACGCTTTTGAACTTCCGGCTTGTGACGATGAAACTGATGATTTTGAAAATGTTGATGATGGCGACAGAGATGAGCTTTTTGAAGAGGCTGCCAGAATAATTGTTGCAACACAACAAGGAAGCACTTCGCTGCTTCAAAGGAAGCTTAAACTTGGATATAATCGCGCAGGAAGACTGATTGACCAACTTGAAGCGGCAGGAATTGTTGGGCCTTTTGAAGGAAGTAAAGCAAGAGAAGTGAGAATTAAAGATGAGATGACATTGGAACAGATTTTGAGAAGAAACGATTAAAACAACCTATTATGAAAAAACTCCTATTTATTTTTGCAGCACTGATTATAAGTAATAATTCTTTCTCACAAGGACATCAAACAGAATTTGAAAAAAAAGGCACAGAGCTTGTAAATACTGCAAGTTCAAAAATTCGCGCTTACAAATCGCTTAAAATTGACTTTACTTATGAGATGGAAAATAAAACCATGGAAATAAATGAAACAATGAGTGGCGTTATTTTTTCCCAAGGACAGAAGTATTATATGGAAGTTGGAGATAATGTTTTTATTTCTGATGGCACAACAATCTGGAATTACATTGATGATTTAGAAGAAGTTCAGATCAGTAATGCAGCAGATGCAGAAGGCGGGCTCACTCCCACTGCAATATTAAATGATTTCGAAGAGCATTTTAAAGCAACATTTATAAAACAAGAAACTTATAAAGGGAAAAAAGTAGACATAATAGATCTTGTACCAAAAGTATCTCAAGCTTTCTACAAATACAGAATTGCACTTGATTCTAAAGATCAGATGATAGTTTATTCTATTGCATATGACAGACATGGCGGAACTTTCACTTATAACCTGAGTAACGTTCAAATAAACCCCACTATTCCTGCAAGTAAGTTTGTTTTTGATAAAAATAAATTTCCGGATGCATATATTAATGACCTGAGGTAGAAGCTTCAGATGCACGTTTAAGAAGATCCACTATTCTATAATTCTGATACCTTAGAATAGTGGATTTTGTATTTTCCCACCCGGCATTTTCTCCCATAGTTCGGTGGAAGTTAAAATTGCTCATTGCCACTTGTTCGCTATTCATCAAGCCAAAACAACGATAAAAATCCTTTCCGTAAAGCCTTAACGAATTAAAGAAATAATACCCAACACTTACACCTAAGAAGGCATCTCTTTGAGGCTCAGCGTAAAATGTTTCTCGAAATTTTAAAACAAAATCCTGAATATTTGGCTCAGTATAATCTATATAATCATTTGCAAATAAATGTACTCTGAGGCTATTCATATAATCAAGATCTACTGTTTCAAGATTGCGCCATTGAGGTATGCCAATAACAGTAATATCAAAAGTATCTTTATATGTATGAAGCTTTCTTAATACATTTGAAACATGAACATCACCACCAACCAGACCAACAACGAGATTCTTTTTCATTGAATCAAGCTCAAGTATTAATGCTCCTATTGTGTCTCTTGCGAGAGAAAACTCTTTAATGTTATTCCTATTCATATAATTAGACAATAACGAATCTTCATTGCTGCTTTGTCTTTCATGAGAAGCAACCAAAGAATCGTTAAAAAGATAAAATCTTGTAGTTTTTTCGCCAACATAAGTATTGCTATGGAAATATGGCTCTATACGCGACAAATTAATGCTATCAAGAATAATTTGCATTCTGTTCTTATTACCATTAAGCTTCTGAGAGAATTTGATAATTGATGACATAACTTGCTGTTGGTCTGAATGAACCAAAATGATATTATATTCAGGAAATGTTGAGGAAATATAATCGGCTAGACTTTCTAGTTGAACTTGTAAAGAAGGTGTTATTTGTATAACATTTTTTGAAAAGCTTAATTGCTCAACATTTGTATATAAAGGGCTAATTATGGCAACATTATTTCTTTCAGCATAATAAACAACACTTTTTATAGCTTCAGAAAAGAAAGGACCTATAATAAGATCCATTTTATTAAAATCCTTACTATTAATGGCTTTTATGACTTTAGATTTATCTTGGCAAACATCAAAAACATGCAATGTTATGTCAACTCCCATATTTCGAACAGAATCTAAAGCAATAAGAATTCCCTCATAAAACTGTATAAACTCAAAAGAAGGATGATTTTGTGGTATTCTGCTTCCACTAAGATCCTGTTCGCTAAGTTTTTCTAGATACAAAGGAATCATCAAGGCAACATTATAATGGTTTTTCAAAACAGGGTTGCTGCAATATTCAACATCGTAAGAATTGGGGATGTCATCTTTTTTATATTCCTGTTCTAAAATACTTTCACCAATTACAGAAGCATCATCAGCAGGTTTTTGAATATATTTATATTTTGGTATTGCTATTCTTTGTCCAACTCTTATACCTTCAAGAATACCTTCATTATATCGTGCAAGAGTATCCAGAGGCAAGTTATACAACCTTGACAAACCGTATGGAGTATCACCGGCAGCTACATAATGAAAGGTAAAATCTTCCTCAGAAAGCTCCTCCTCTTTCATAATCGGTATTTTCAATACCATATTTACCTGCAAACCTTTTCTTGCTTCGGGATTGTGTTCAAG
>CAZRNU010000154.1:0-6804 GCA_964601515.1 uncultured Bacteroidales bacterium
GAAGCTATCGGAATCATTCGGAAGAATAATATCAATATCTATTGAAAGTCGTTTGGCAGAATTGAAATGCAACATTAAAGCCGTTCCACCTTTAAAAACGAACGATAGTTCTTGTTTTACCAAACCCTCCAACAGCAACAGCGCACGGATAACTTTTTCTGCAAGAATTTTATCTGTGTTAAAGTGCTGCTTTGACACCTGATTAAGCTAACCGCTTGTAATTTCGTTTAGGTTTATCATTCTATAAAACGGCAATTGCATTTTATTGCTGCCATATATTTGAAATTGTTTTTACAAATTGGTTCAGTTCTTCTTTCTTTCGTCTCCTGCCAGCATACCGAAGCATTTTGCTTTGGTTAAGGGTGTATCTGGCAAATACCTCTTTAAAAATAGTCCGCATTTCTGCACCTTGCTGAGCCGAAAAAATTACATCATCACAAAAAATATCCACCAGTATTTTTTCTATGGTTGCCGTTTCTACTTCGCTAATTTTTTGTGTAGGTGCTTCCGTAATAAGTGGTTTTATAACTACTGCTTCTTTTTCGTTTCCAAGGTATTTTTCCAGGATATCTTTAGTTGGCTCAATAAAAACTGACTTCTTCACCCGGCCTCTTTCAGAATCTCTCAAAAAATAGAACGCCGGATCAGTTGTTTCTTTATCTGTCTCCACCAATAAAAAAAATCTGCCGGGTTGGTGTTGCATAAATTCGTTTAATAAAGAAGTATTCCAAACACAAAATCTGGAATAAGGAAATTCTGCTTTTAGCTTTTTGAAAATAGATTTTGTTTCCGGCGATATATCAGGTATATATTTTCGTCCTTCGCCAAGTCTGAATTTCCCTCTGCCTATGCGTTGAAAAACTCCCTGCTGAACCAAAGTATAAATACGCCAATTTATTGTGGTCAGGTTTATATCCTTTTCAAACTGATTGTAAAATTCAACAATATCACTGGTATCAAAAGCAACTCTGCTTTCGAAATGGGTTATAATGCTGCTGGTATGTAATTTGTCTGTTGCGATGATTTTTCTGTTTTTGCAAAGATACTAAAATCTATGAAACGGCAGCATAAAAGATAACTTGCCAAAAATTAGAATTGTCAGGGTTAATAAAACAGCTCTTTTTATTAAGCTAAAGAACCAAAAATAAATCTACTTGTCTCAATAAAACAGGAATTAAGTGACCTATCTCACCGCTTAATAATAAATTCTCCCAAATAGAAATAATGCTTTTCACTCTTTCTGAAAATATACAAATCAAGACTGCCAGACAGTTTTACTCAGGAATCATTCAACTTAATGAAACCATTAAGATCAGGTGTGGGCTTAAATCAATTTTTTTGATGCGAAAAAATAGATCTTTCCCATTTTTCCATCATTATATAATAGTATGCCAATTCCTCTGTCTAAAGCAGTGTTTTATTTTGCCAAAATATCTGGTAGTGATGTTGTAGCGTGTATTTGTGCTTTGATGGGGCAATTGGTTGTTTTGAAGCGGGAATTTGATGTGGTAAAAAGCGGAATTGCAACCGAACCGCCCCGGGCGGTGAGCTCAGCGTTAGCTAAATTCCGCTTAGCAGGGGTTTAAGGGTGCTTTATAGGGGATTGCAAATTCCGCATAGCGGGGCCGACTTAAATGACCATAATCATGTTTAGTAAATATTAACTCCCAATTCTTTAGCTTTCCTAAAATCTTTTTCAGCACTTTTAAAATCCTTTAATTCTTCTTTTAGCAATCCTCTGTTAAAGTAGGCAAAGCCATTTTGTGGGTCCAGTTCTATTGATACATTAAAATCATTTAAAGATTTTGTGTATTCTTTCAAGGATTTGTATAATGAGGCTCTTGCCATATAATAATCGCTTTTCTTATCAAATTCAATTGCTTTGTTAAAATCTTCCAGAGCATCTTTATCAAGCCCTAAATCAACAAAGACATTACCTCTATTATAATAGGCAAAAGAATAATCTTGTTTGATTCTGATTGCAGTTGAAAAATCGGCTATTGCCTCCCTGTTGTTTTTCAATATACTTTCGTGAACATCTATTGATTGGCCGCTTCCCTTTTGCCCTAGAAAATGGGAATTATTCATCTTTTCATTAAATGCCATCTTTTCGGAATCTTTAAATACACCGGAAAAATTATTATTCACTCTAACAATTCCTCTTGATACATAAGCTTCATAATTCAAACTATCAAGAAGAATAATCCTTGAATAATCATCAATAGATTTATTATTTTCTCCTAAATCATGAAATATCCTCGCTCTTTCTTGCAATGCAACAATAATAAATGTTTCATCACCCAGCTTAATAATATGTGAAAAATCATTTATGGCTTTTTCGTTTTCCGATATATAGCTATAAATCAGGCCTCTAATGAAATATGCGCTGATATTTGTAAAATTTATTTGAATTGCTTGATTTATATCTGTTAAAGCCTGTTCGGGTTTATTAATTTGCAAGTAATTGTATGACCTTTCTATATATGCACTGTCAAAATTTGGTTCTAAACTGATGATTTTATCTAGCAGATCAATTGCTTCTTTATAATCCCTATTGGCAGTTTTAATTTTTGCTAATTGAAAAGACTTCTTGTAATCTGAAATTTGATTACATGAAATTACAATGATTGCACAAACAATTATTAGGGTATTCGTTTCATGGAAGTTGTTTTAAAGATCCTTATGCTGGATGAAAAATGTGAAATATATTTGAATAAAAATGCCTTATTTCTATGCGCAATAAAGCTGCAAACACCTACTTATGGTGGTTTGTTTTTTATTAATTGCTTTAACAAGAAATAACTGCAGACTAGACATATAAACCCACCCAGAAACATTATATTCGAATCAACAACAGTTGGTTGAAATTGATAATTCATGCTGATATAAACACTCTGATTTATTTGGAATACTATACCACCTATGGTTAAGAGAATTCCAAAGGTCAGAAAATTGAAGAATAATTTTTTTTTACTTTTATATTCTTCCCGCGTTTTCTTTTTCGAGTCGTATTTATTTATCAGCTTTGATTTCAGTTACCACTTTCCGATCAAAAGACTTAAGATTCTTTAATTGTCACTAAAGATCCTTAAATAATTTGTAAGCATAAATTTACCTACTTTGTTTCCTTAGGGTGGTTTGCTTTGCGAAAAGTACTTTAATGATTTAAATCGAATTGACATCCGAAGAAATTTTCGACTTTATATGCAGAATTACAACCGAACCGCCCACACGCCTATAGGAATCTCATAATCTTACACTGCCTTTGCTGAAAATAGAGTACGCAACTAAGCAAAATTCCGTTGTGCCGGAATACTATAATTGGGATATCTCACCTTCACTCAAACCAGTTAATTCTGCGATGTCTTTTATTGACATTCCTTTTTTCCTGGCATTAAGAGCTACTTTTATTATTCCGAGTTGCTCGCCTTCTGCCCTGCCTTCTACCCTGCCTTGCGCCATTCCTGCAGCATGAGTTTCAGATAAAATTGTTTTTTCCGAACTGATTCTGTCCCAGTTTTTATCGTAAAGTAATTTTTCTTCCTTAGTGAGCGATGCTTCGTACACAAAGTTTATGGCCTGCTGTATTTCGGGTGTTGCCAGCAATTCCTCCGCAATTTTTTCTGATTGCTCGTTGATTTCGGTGAGAAATCTGAGCCAGAGAACCTGCAACTTTTTATCCCTTATGTTTTTGGCTTTGAATTTTTCCAGCTCAATAAACACAAACTCTAGCCCTTCAAGCTTTTCATTGTTGTCTTTCAGGTGAACAACTGCATAATGGTGATAATATTCATTGCTATCGGGCAGGTAGTTTTGATTGATTAGATTCAGGGCATATACAGGCTTGAGATTGCTGTAATGAAATCCCTTTTCGGTTTGTGTTACATAGGCCTTTGAGGCATTGAACAGCACCCTTTGTTTGAAAGCGGTAGTCCAGTTCATTTGCATTTCAACCAAAAACTGACGGCCTTTGCTGTCCTTGCAGCGCACATCTACCGAGGTAAATTTTTCCAGAAAGGTTTCAGGAATCATTTCGGGCGACAAATATTCCAGTTCCACAATTTCCTGCCCGGGAGCCAAAGGAAGCATGGAATTAAGGAAACTCATCAAAATATCAGGATGTTGCCCGAATATTTTTTTGAATATTACATCGTTTTTGGGATCTACAAACTTCATAACAATTTGTTTTGTACAAAGATACGAAATAAGTTTAAGGGTGCTTTATAGGGGATCGCAAATTCCGCATAGCGGGGGGGATTGCAAATTCCGCTATACGTTGGTCATACAACTAATGGCTTTTCTTTTCCAAAAAATCTAAGATTTTGCTAATTTGCTGACGAGTTTCCTCCTGTCCAAATGTACGTTCTACTTTATATGATTTCTGTAAAAGTTCTTTGATTGATATGGTATCACCATCAATAGAGGTAATGCTTCCTATGGAAGGATCAACCCCAAGATCAATTAAATAATATTCAACAATATCAAACCTTTCCTGAACTATTGCGGCAGATAATGGAGTAAGAGTTTGTAAAGGAGTTTCAGTATTAGTAATCCAATAGGGAGTTGCGCCATTATTGATGAGAAGTTGAACCTTATTTAAACAATTCTTACTAGCTAAAACAAGAGCTTCATTTCTAAGATAAAGAGACATACTATCATTTAGAGGCTGATGTTTAAGCATCATTTGTAGAATATTCGACTCACAAGGATTAAAAAAAGCAGCCATCTCCAACGGACTCTCTCCGAAATAATTGCACATATTTACTCTTGCCCCATTGTTTAATAGCAATTCAACCGCTTTTTCATTGCTGTTTAAAGCTGCCCAAAATAATACTGAATTTCCATAGACAGGTTCAACAAAATTGGCTAGGCTGGAATCTTTTGTAATCTGCTCTTTCGCTAATTCAAATTTACCTCTATCCAAAGCACGTACCAGTTGCCACGCAGGAGTATTTTTATATAACTCTGCATCAATACCATTATAGACCTTGTTTTGATGGTTTTGGCTAAAAGGTGAAGTGCAACGCTGCAATATACAAGCTGTAACTATAAGGATAATTCTTGTTAAGTTATTCATAATATTATCAATCAAATTTTCCTTCAAATGCTTCAATATAGTGATTCTGAACTCTTTGATAGAGTCGTATTCCTCTTTGTATAGGAAAAAAACCAGGCATATATGGTAATGACGGCTTTAGTAAACAACGTTGGCCGGCAGCCCTATTTAAACCAGGTACACGGGATTGTAAATAATCCACAATTTCCCCTTTTATGATCCATGCCGTAATATTGGCATTTTTGTTATTAAGTTTTAAATCATCAACTGTTTTATCAGATAAACCAGCAGCATTAAATGTAATGCCTTTTCTGCCTGTGGCTAAAGCATTGGCACTGGCAAGACCTCCGCCTAAAGATTGACCTACATAGGTTAATTCTTTGTCATTTAAAGCATTGCTGATTTCAATAGCTTTGTCCACTGATTCAATATATTGTTCTGTAGCTCCGTTAAAAATTTGTTGTATATTATTAATCCAATCTTTCTCAGTGCTGGCTCTATTAGCTTTGCTAAAATCAAGATCAGAGCCTCTGGTTACAAATGCATATTCAGTACTGCCGTCATCTTTTTCTCTGGAGTACAATGCACCTGTAAATCCAGATTTTTGTCTATTGTCATACACATTATTTAGGTCTAATTTCCACCCACCTATCAATTGAACTTTTTTGTTATTAAAATAACTGTTGATGTGCTTTACTAAAGCAATTGCTTCTTGAGGTGTGGGTTCTTTACCATCAGGATCAATGAACTTAACCGGATTATTGAAAGTATAACAGTAAGGACTTACTCCCGGATACTTCCCCGCCATCGGATCCACCCCAATCCACAAACTCACCCTTGGGTCGTAGTAGCGTGCGCCGTAGTAGTAGCGGCCGGTTTCCTCGTCATACTCTTTGCCGTTAAACAGGTAGGGGCTGTTGGTGCTGTTGCGGTGTTCATCAACAAACGTTTCGCCATAGGCAAAATACAGCACATGCTGGCTTAGAGAGCCGTTGGCATCGGTAATGGCGGTGGTGCTGCTCAGCACACTGGAGCACAAAGATTCCTTATAAAATCCTGATTGCGAAATAAAGGCTTTCTCCTGCTGCTGGCCTGGCATATTATCAAACTAAATTAGCTTTTCAGGTGATAAAAGTAAGGAATATTTGTTTTACGGAAGTGGTGATTTGCATTTGCGAAAATTGATTTGGTTAAGTTTGAGATTGTATATGCACTTTGTTGATACATTGGGTAGTATTGAATTGCAAATTCAATGGTGTTAAAAGCGGAATTGCAAATTCCGTTTATCCGGGGACTTCTACTTTATTTGCCCAGCAATTACTTCATTATTTTGACTACTATTTATTTCATAACTTTTTACTTTTTTATGATGACATTTTTTATTTCAGATGAATACATTTTAATTTTTTCATCTTGGTATACAACTTTTAGAGTTGGTAAAATTGAAAGCATCTCTTTAGTATAATCGCCTTGTTCGTATTCAAAAATTTCAGTTCCCAATAATAAATACTGACCAAAACTTAAGTCAACCGAGTCTTTAGAATATATAGTCAATTCCTCAATATCTTGAAATGGTAATGAAAATGCTTCCACTTCATAATCCGAACTATTGTACCTAAAAGTAATTTTAACTGTAGATTTTGCTGGTTCAATAACTAAAGCTGTGTCCAGACTATTAATAATTAGACATTTAATAAATACATATGGACCTTGTCTTAAATCTTCATCAATAACATTGTTATTAAAAG
>CAZRNU010000155.1:0-6779 GCA_964601515.1 uncultured Bacteroidales bacterium
TATTGGCTATGGACTTACTGAAACATCGCCACTTTTAGCGGGATGTGCACCATCCATAACTAAGCTTCAATCAACAGGGTTCAACATTCCCGGACAGCAGATAAAAATTCTAAACCCCGACCCAAACACAGGAGAAGGCGAAATTGTAGCAAAAGGCCCGAATGTTATGCTTGGGTATTACAAAGAGCCTGAAAAAACTGCTGAGGTTTTCACCGAAGATGGTTGGTTTAAAACCGGAGATTTAGGCGCTTTCGACAAAGATGGTTACTTATATATTAGAGGTCGCTTGAAAAACATGATTATTGGACCAAGTGGTGAAAATATTTATCCTGAAGATATTGAAGCTGTTATTAATAACCAAAGCGGAGTGCTCGAATCATTAGTATATGAGTTGAAAGGAAAATTAGTTGCGAAAGTTCACCTAAACTATGAAGAGATTGAACACAGATATCAGCATTTAAAAGAATCAGCTCACAATTGGAGAGATCATATGCAAGATGTTGTCAATGAAAAGCTCAAGGAAATTCACCTGAGAGTAAATTCGAGCATAAATAAGTTTTCAAGAATTAATATGATTGTTGAGCAACAAACGCCTTTTGAAAAGACTCCTACTAAAAAAATCAAGAGGTTTATGCACATGCAGCATTAGACTTTGGCTTTGAAGGAAAAAAAACCGGCTTACAAACGTAAGCCGGTTTTTTTTCTTTATATTTTCCTATTGCACATAGCTTTCAATAGGTTCGCAAGTACAAACAAGATTTCTGTCGCCATAAGCGTCATCAATACGAGTTACAGGCGGGAAATACTTCATTTCTTCCGACCATGGTGCAGGAAATGCTGCTTCTTCTCTGGTATATGGGAAATTCCATTCGCTGCCTATTAACATCTTAGCAGTGTGTGGAGCATTCTTGATAACGTTGTTTGCTTTATCTGCTTTCCCTTCTTCAATAGCCTGAATTTCTTTTCTAATAGAAATCATGGCATTGATAAAGCGGTCAAGTTCTCTTATAGGTTCACTTTCAGTTGGTTCAACCATAAGAGTTCCAACAACAGGGAAAGCAACAGTTGGAGCATGGAATCCATAATCCATAAGGCGTTTTGCCACATCAATAGCATCAATCTCTGCTACTCGTTTAAATGGATTACAGTCAAGAATCATTTCGTGTGCAACGTTTCCGGTTTTACCTGTATAAAGAATTTTATAATGGTCTTTCAAAGCTGCCTTCAAATAATTGGCGCTTAGGATTGCCACTTCAGTGGCTGATCTCAACGCTTTACCACCCATTAGTTTTATATAAGCATAAGAAATAGTAAGAACAAAAGCACTGCCATATGGAGCACTTGCAACCGGAGCAATTCCTAAATCACCACCGGTTTTATGCATTGGATGTCCGGGTAAAAATTTCACAAGATGTTCGGCAACACCTATAGGACCAACGCCAGGGCCACCACCACCGTGAGGGATTGCAAATGTTTTGTGAAGGTTAAGATGGCAAACATCGGCTCCACAAATAGCAGGATTAGTAAGTCCAACCTGAGCATTCATATTTGCTCCATCCATATAAACCTGACCACCATTATCATGAATTATCTTAGTTATTTCAAGAATATCTTCTTCAAAAACACCGTGAGTAGATGGATAAGTAACCATTATAGCCGCCAAATCATCTTTGTGCTCAACTGCTTTTGCCCTTAAATCTTCAACATCAATATTCCCATTTTCATCACATTTCACAACAACAACTTTCATTCCTGCCATAACAGCACTTGCAGGATTAGTTCCATGAGCAGATGATGGGATAAGAGCAACATTTCTGTGCATATCTCCCCTGCTTGCATGGTATGCACTGATAACCATAAGTCCGGCATATTCGCCTGTAGCGCCTGAATTCGGCATAAACGAAATCCCGGCGAAACCGGTAATTTCACAAAGGTCTTTTTCCAAATCTCTAATTAGTTCTAGATATCCTTCAGCCTGAAAATCCGGCACAAAAGGATGGATATTTGCAAATTCCGGCCAGCTTAATGCAAACATTTCAGAAGCAGCATTAAGCTTCATAGTACAAGATCCAAGCGGTATCATGGTTCGGTTCAATGCAAGGTCTTTGTTTTCAAGCTTTTTCATATATCTCATCATATCTGTTTCAGAATGATAAGAGTTAAAAACATCATGCTTAAGATATTCTGACTTTCTGATAAGATTATCAGGAATTGATTTGATAGTTTCACAATTTGAACCGGCACAATTGCTTTTAAAAATTTCTTTCGAATTTGCTTTAGCAAAAATTGACAAAATTCTATTTATATCATAAACTGTTGTAGCTTCATCAATACTAATACCTATATGCTTTTCGTCAAAATACCTAAAGTTCATATTTTCAGCTTCGGCCATTTGCCTGATATTATCAGCAAATACATTTTGAGGAAGCTCGATATGAAGAGTATCGAAGAAATACTTATTAAGCTGCTTATAGCCAAGCTTTTCAATATCGGATGCAAGGCATGAAGCAAGACAATTAATATGACTTGAAATTTTCTTTAACCCTTTGGGACCATGATAAGCAGCGTACATGCCTGCCATAATAGCAAGAAGAGCTTGGGCAGTACATATATTTGAAGTAGCTTTTTCACGCTTGATGTGTTGCTCGCGTGTTTGAAGAGCCATTCTAAGAGCTCGGTTGCCATTTCTATCTATTGAAACACCAATTATTCTACCCGGAACTTGTCTTTTGAATTCATCCTTAGTTGCAAAAAAACCTGCATGAGGACCACCATATCCCATTGGAACACCAAATCTTTGAGCAGAGCCAACAACAACATCAGCACCCCATTCTCCCGGAGGAGTTAATAAAGTTAAACTAAGCAAATCGGCAGCAACAACTACTTTAACTCCATGCTCATGAAGTTTACTAGTGAAACCTGCATAATCACAAACATTACCTTTGTCATCAGGATATTGAATAATGGCACCAAAGAAAGTATTATCTATAGGGCATGCAGTATTATCGCCTATAATCAGTTCTATCCCCAGAGGAGCAGCTCTGTTTACCAGAACAGCGATTGTTTGCGGAAAAATTCTATCAGAAACAAAAAACTTTACAACATTATTTTTAACTGCATCTCTTGATCTTGAATTAAAGAACATAATCATTGCTTCTGCAGCGGCTGAACCTTCATCCAATAATGAAGCATTGGCAATTTCTAACCCTGTAAGATCAGAAATCATGGTTTGATAATTAAGAAGTGCTTCTAGTCTGCCCTGCGAAATCTCAGCCTGATAAGGAGTATAAGCTGTGTACCAACCCGGATTTTCTAAAATATTACGCTGAATTACTCCCGGAAGAATAGTGTTATAATAGCCCATTCCAATAAAGCTTTTATAAAGTCTGTTTTTCTTTCCAAGATTACGAAGATGGCAAATTAGTTCATTCTCATTCAGCCCATCAGGCAAATTCATGTCTTTCTTTAATCTGATTGAGGAAGGGATTGTTTTATCTATTAATTCATCAATAGATTTTACTCCAATGGTTTTCAGCATTTTATCTACATCCTGTTCCTGAATACCATTATGACGTGACAAAAAATTATTAGTTATCATATTATGTTGATTTTTATTGAGCAATAAGTGAATTGTCAAAATAATAAACTACCTAAGCACATTATTGTTTGCTTTCTTGAGCAAATTTTCTTCCTGCTTCAATTGCATTAATGTTTAGGTCAACCACATCCTGTCCCTTTCTGCCAAAAATAGCTTTAATAGCATTTTTAAGCTTTTCAAAATCAATATCCAGATAAGGAGAAGCTGCTCCAAGTATAACCATATTTGCTGCCTTAGCAGAGCCAAGATCGGCTGCAATTGCTTCAGCATCAATAGCAACATTATGAGGTTGTTTTTTAATCTCAGCCAAAACCTTAGACTCATCAGGATAATTTACAATATTGATGAATGGTTTTGTATTCGTTATAATCCAACCATCATGTTTTAGGAATGGCAGATATCTTAACGATTCCATTGGTTCAACAGATATTATCATATCAGCAGAGCTGTATGCAATAAGGTCGGAAGCAATTTCTTTATCAGAAATTCTAAGGTGAGATTGAACGTCCCCCCCACGCTGACTCATACCGTGAACCTCAGCTTGTTTAAGGTGCAGACCATCTTCAAGGGCAGCATATCCGATAATAGCCGCGATTGACAATATACCTTGACCACCTACTCCTGCCAGAATTATATCTTTTTTCATTTTGTTATGTTTTTTCGATTAATTTTTTGCTTTTTCCTTAAATTTTTCTCTCATCCTTTTATTGAGAGTCTGAATACATTCCCTGCGAGGAATAATTACAGAAACACCATTATACTCTAACTCTTCCTTCATTATAGCAAGATTCTCTTCATGATGTTTTTTAAGCGGCTTCAACACTCTGATATGCTCTTCCTCAACGCCAACTCCTTTGCAAATTGCTTCGATTTTGTCGAGAGCTGCAGAAGGTTGACCACCTGTCATACCGGTAGTTGCATTATCAAGGATAATAACCGTAATGTTTGATTTATCGTTAACAGCATCCAAAAGTCCTGTTATTCCAGAGTGAGTAAATGTACTGTCGCCAATTACAGCTACGGCGGGGAACATTCCGGCATCTGCGGCACCTTTTGCCATTGTGATAGAAGCACCCATGTCAACGCAGGTATTTATAGACTCGTATGGAGGCAATGCACTTAAAGTGTAGCATCCAATATCGGAAAAAACTCTGCCTTTTGCCCATTTTTCAAGTGCTTCATTAAGAGCAACAAAGCTGTCAATATGGGGGCATCCCTTACAAAGTGATGGAGGACGACCTGCTACAAGTTCCGGAATAGGCTTAATTTCAGGGGTTTTCATTCCAAGAGCTTTGGCAACGATTGTTGGATTAAGTTCACCATCTCTTGGAACGCTGCCATCAAGACGACCTTTTATCTCTTTTCCAAGAGCAAGAGCACCTTTAAGCAATTCTTCTACTATTGGATAACCATCTTCCAACACAAGAACTTTATCACATTCATTGTAAATCTTTCTGATTAGCTCAGTTGGCATAGGATATTGTGATAGCTTTAGAACAGGATAAGGCACAACTCTGTCGGGATAATTTTCCATCAAATAGTTATAAGCCAAACCGCAAGCAATTATACCCATGCTTTTATCTTTACCATCAATATATTTGTTATATCCGGAGTTATGACTTTCTTTCTCAAATGCAGGTTGATTATTCAAAAGGTCTTTATATTGCTTTCTGGCAATTGCCGGAAGAAGAACGAACTGTCTTAGATTTTCCGGAAGTTTATTTTGATTTTGTTCTTTGGATGCTTTTCTTACAACGCCTGATCTTGAGTGAGCCAAACGGGTTGTAATTCTAAGCATTACCGGAATTTTAAATTTTTCAGAAAGGTCGAATCCGTAGTGAACCATATCATATGCTTCTTGTTGGCTTGAAGGTTCAAGAATCGGAATCATAGCGAATTTCCCAAAGAATCTTGAATCTTGCTCATTTTGGGAAGAGTGCATTGATGGGTCGTCGGCAACAACGAAAATAAGTCCTCCATTTGCACCTGTAACAGAAGAGTTGATAAAAGGGTCGGCGGCAACATTTAATCCAACGTGTTTCATGCAAACCATTGCACGTTTGCCGGCATAGCTCATTCCAAGAGCCGCTTCAGCTGATGTTTTCTCATTGGCAGTCCAACTTGCCACAATACCTTTTTGTTTAGCTTCCTTTGAAGCATGCACATATTCGGTAATTTCGGTTGATGGAGTGCCCGGATAAGCATATATTCCGGAAATGCCGGCATCGATTGCACCCTGAGCAATTGCCTCATCTCCAAGCAAAAGTAATTTCTGCATATTTATAGGATTTTTATGGATTTAATTATTGATTTTGAACGCTTACAAAACTAAAAAAATTAGTTTGATTAGGGGAAAATATTTCAATTGAAATAGTTAATTTTTGTTTTTTTTGGGGATAGAGGAATCCGGAAGTTTCCAGTTCCGTAAATGCGGAAGCCGGAAATTCCTTACAAGATTCGGTAGCCTCAGCCATCGCCATACGCTCCATGCACTTTGCACTATGCTCCATGCACTCTGCCCTTCGCTCTCCTCTCCCAGCCCTATGCATTTCTCAATACTTTTATTACCTTTGAGCCGTTGTTTTACAAAGTCTTTTTATGAATTTCCTTGCTCACATATATTTATCTCATGATGATGAAAACCTGATTCTAGGTAACTTCATTGCTGACATGGTTAAGGGCAAGCAAATTGAAGCTTTTAGTCCTGAGATAGTCAGGGGGATTTTGCTTCACAGAAAAATAGATCACTTCACAGACACACACGAAGTGTTTG
Source organism: uncultured Bacteroidales bacterium (assembly GCA_964601515.1). GTDB lineage: Bacteria > Bacteroidota > Bacteroidia > Bacteroidales > UBA7960 > PWND01. The sequence goes on from CAZRNU010000155.1 coordinate 6,372, forward strand.
GAAAGAGCAAGAAGAGGCTTGTGGAAAAGTACAGGCATTATTCAGGTGTACTGGTAGATATGTTTTACGACCATTTTTTGGCTAAATACTGGCAAGACTATAGCAATGAAGACATTAACGACTTTGTTAAAAACGCATACGACATTCTGCTTAAGAATTATGTGATACTCCCACCGCGGGCAAAAAAGATTTTGCCTTTTATGATTGCATCAAACTGGCTTGTAAACTACGCCGATATGGGAAGTTTGCAAAAACGACTTGCCGGCATGGCAAAACGCACAACCTTTGAATCAGGAATGGAAAATGCTGTTTACGACCTTAGAGAAAATTACGACCTGTTTCTACAGGAGTTTAAATGCTTTTTTCCTCAGCTTGAGGAGTTTGTTAGAAAGGAAGTAAGGAATAGTG
>CAZRNU010000156.1:0-6769 GCA_964601515.1 uncultured Bacteroidales bacterium
AGAGGAGAGGGATAAGTTCCTTCTTCTGCCAGATGTTTTAGTTTTTCTTTAACAATTGGTTTGTCGCCTGCGTATGTAACTCCAAACCATTCCGCTGAAGTGGGAAGAACTTTGCATTGAATTTCATTTCTTTCAATAAGGTTGTTTATAAGCAAAGGAATATAAAACTCAGATTTAGAATTGTTAATATTCTTATTAAGAAAGTCTTTGAAAAGATTGTCGGCATGTTCGAAATAAACCGGAGTAAACCCCCAGCAATTCATAGAAACAATGGAGTCTTCATTAATTTCTATTTGATTATTGTTTTCATCTGTAAAGCAAACTTTATTTTTGATTCTCTCAATCTTCGTTCTTTCTACTACATTTTTCACATAGTTATTTTCAACGGTACAAACACCCCTTGATACATAACCTTGCTCAGAAAGCGTATTTCCCAATCTATAACCCACCATAAACGCATCGCTTTTTTTAATGTCAGGTTTTGACAACTCATTGGCTAATACTTTAAAGGCATCTTTTCCATAAAAATCATCTGCATTAATGACTGCAAAAGGTTCCTTAACAGTATTTCTTGCCACCCAAACAGCATGCCCTGTTCCCCAGGGTTTTTCTCTGTCTTGCGGACAATTAAATCCTTCAGGCAGCATATCAAGTTCCTGATAAACCAATTCGTAAGGTACATTGCCTTTAAATCTTTTAGAAAAAACTTCATCAAATTCTTTTTCGATGTTTTTTCTTATAATAAAAACAATTTTCCCAAATCCACTCCTCAAAGCATCAAAGACAGAGTATTCAATAATTGTTTCACCATTAGGGCCGATACCATCTATTTGCTTAAGACTTCCATATCTGCTGCCCATTCCAGCAGCTAGAATTACCAATGTAGGTTTCATAAAGAAAATGCTAATAATTAAAAATTATGAGTAACACCGCCCCTAATAATAGGATTTTTCGCGGGAGAGTTTGGGTCAAGTAAAACATCGTATAAAATCATCCCATATGCTGTTGTACTTGACGATATTGGGATTCGATATCCAACTCCAACAGGCAATGAAGTTACCCATTTGCGATTTCCTGTTTCAGGCAAGCCTATATTCATTAGCTGAACTTCAGCGTGTCCGAATATATCTTTGTAGAATGTAACCTGTGTAAATACTCTAGCTCCAAATGCATATTCAGCTTCTTTTTTTTCTCTGTGAGCATATGAGTAAAACGGTGAAAATCCAAAATCTAAAATACTTACTCTGTATCCAATAAGAGGGGCAATGTCTAAATAATAGCCTTCATCATAGTTCACACTAACATTACCGCCTGTATATAGTTGTCCGTTTACATTTAATGAAAACAAGAGACCAACTAAAGTCAGAAATGCTAATTTGAATACTTTTTTCGTAATATTCTTTCCGGATTCTTTTGTTTTAATATTGTTCATAATATTCAATTTTGGTTTGTAGATTATAAATTTTTTGCTAGTACATCGGCAATATGAATTGTTTTGATCGGCAGGTTATTTTTATCAATGTATGATTGTAAATGCATTAAACAACTACCTTCAGTGCTAATAATATATTCAGCACCTGTGCTAATGGCATTATCAATTTTTTGCTGAGCCATTGCGGTTGAAATGGCTTCATGTTTAACAGAAAAAGTTCCACCAAAGCCACAGCAAACATCACTTTTTTCCATTTCAATAATCTCGAGTCCCTTTACGTTGTTAAGCAATTGCCTTGGTTCATCGCCAAGCTTGTATTCTCTCAACGCAGAGCAAGAATCGTGAATTGTTGCTTTTGCATTAAACTCGGAATTAAAATTTTTGATTTTTAGCACATTTACCAAAAAATCAGTCAATTCATATATTCTTTTTGTAAGATTACGAGCCTCAAGGTGATATGAAGAATTGTCAAATAAATTAGGATAATGATTTCTTACTATTCCAATACATGAAGCAGAAGGACCAACAACATAGTTGTTTGTATTAAAGTCATTAATAAACTTTGCAGCAACTTCTTTAGCCTCATCAAAGAACCCTCCATTCAAGGCCATTTGTCCGCAGCATGTTTGCTTAGGATTATAATTAACTTTCACCCCGGCTTTTTTAAGTATTTTAACCATACTTATACCGGTTTCCGGTGAAACTTGATCAATAAAACAAGGGATAAAAATATCGACTTCCATAATTATTCAAATTAACAATCAAAAATACTAGAAATAATCAAAACCAAGCGTTGCTTTATAATCTTTGCCTGTTTACTTCGAATAAAACAATTCCTGCAGCAACAGAAACATTTAGAGAAGCTGTTTTCCCTTTCATAGGAATTGAAACTTTAGAATCGGCTAGCTTTAAAAGATATGGAGAAATACCTTTATCTTCAGAGCCCATTATTAATGCAACCGGCTTGGTTAGGTCTTCAGAGTATATTGTACCGTATGCTTTTTCTGTACAAGCAATGATAGATATTTCGCAAAGCCTTAGAAATTCTATTGTTTCCATAAGGTCTTTTTCCCTGCATACAGGAATTCTTGATAGTGCACCTGCAGATGTTTTAATTGCTTCTGCATTTATAGGGGCACTTCCTTTTTCCTGAATTATTATCCCATGTGCTCCTGCGCACTCAGCACTACGTGCAATTGCACCAAGATTTCTGATATCAGTAATTTTATCCAAAATAATAACCAGTGGAATATCATCAGTTTTGGTGATATTTTTTATCAATTCTTCTACAGAAATGTAGTTTATAAGAGGTAAAAAAGCAATAACTCCCTGGTGGTTTCCCTTAGAAATCTTATTGAGTTTTTCTATTGGAACCATTTGGAAAGGGATGTTGAGCTTTCTTATCAGATGAAACAAGCTTTTGAAATTATCTCCTGAAGGCCCTTGTTGAAAAAGTACTTTTTCGGGAATTTTACCTTCTTTTATTGCCTCATGTATGGGGCGAATACCATAAATTAAATTTTCCAATTCTGTATTGTTTAGTTTGTTTATTTTCTCCAGTTTTCTATACCTAGGTACCATGGATTTCTATACTCTGATTTTCTTGTTAATACATAATGATTATCAGAATATGGATGCAATTTTTTAATGAATTCAAATTGTAGTTCATTCATTTTCCAGGTGTCTTTATAATGCCAGACTTCAAAACCATCATTTAAAATAACTATATCCGGCGCCCCAAAGATAGTATAAATCATGCCTCGATCTGTTTTCCAACCTTCTTTATATGAAGTAAAAAAAATATTGGATAATTGAACATTGCTATAGTAGCGACTTACCAGACTTCTGGCTCTTGCAGGATCTCCTGCAATTCCTACCCAAAATCTATCTATAGCACTACGCAAATCATTGCTATCTGAAATTGTGGAAAACTCAGTATTTGAAACTATATATCTGATAGGATATAACATTGATTGATAAGACGTTAATTTGGGAAATCCTTCATGAAAATAAAACAAAGAAAACCCATTGTTAATTTCATTACCATAAAAAAAACGATAATGACCTTTATCGGCAATATTAACAATAGCTTCACCATTAACAAATTTAATAACGCTAATAGATTTACTATTTAATTCTTCATCAGTAGAGTTTTCTTCTAAAAAAGGTGGCTTAGCAGGTTTTAATTCTTGATCTATAATCATAGAATTCATTTCAAAACTGGCTTTACTATTGTGAATTAACTTAACTTCCGCTGAATTTGCCACGAAATTTGAAAAAGCCATTTCTCCGCTAGAGTTGTATATTTTAAAATTTTGAGACGAGTAGGCGTTTTGCTTTTTAATATCATAAATATATGAAAGCTCAGAATTTTTATTGTGGTCAACAATTCTTAAATGCATTATATAATCGTTTCCACTCTTTGCCTTAAATAAGATACTGTCTTGAATATACTTGCCGGATTCAAAATGAACTGAGTCTGTTAATATTACAGATGCACTATCTACAGGTTTTATGGCATTATATGAACTGACAATATTGTAACTGAGAGTAATTATTGATTTAAACTTAGTTTCATCAGGCTTTTTTATGTAATGAAGTTCGTTTGAATTGATTTTAAAATATAATATAGATTCCTCCTCATTCTTATGATAAATAACAACTTCCGGATTTATTTCAGATATTTCCTGCTTATAAATATTATGGAGGTTTAGATTGCTAATTTTTACGATTGTTTTACACCCCCATAGTGCAAAAAGCGGAATTATAATCAATGTTAATTTATGAAGTATTCTTGTATCCCTCATTTTGAAAGTTTTTCCAAATATCGGAATTTTTTCGAAAATGTCTTAATACTGTTATTAATTTGCGAGTTTAAGCAATATGTCTTAAAGTTTTGATATATCAGCTAATTGCTTATCAAACTAAGGGAAACACTTAGTTTTTTATGTGATTTATGCTTAAATTTGACTTTGCTAAAAATATTAATCATGGAATGGGATGAGATAATTGAAATGATTGAGGTTGCTAAGGCTCAAAAATGTAAGAAGCTTAGCTTATCCAACAGAGGTATTACTTCGTTGCCACCGGAAATTGGAAAACTTTCATTTTTACAAAGCCTAGATTTATCATACAATCAGCTTGATAAACTTCCAGAGGAATTTCTTAAATTATCAAATCTTAAGTCAATTTACTTAAATCATAATGAGTTAGCAGTATTACCAACAGATTTTGGAAAATTAAGAAATCTGACAATATTAGATCTTAGCCACAACTATCTTAATACTCTACCTGCGTCTGTTGGCAACATAGTTAATCTAACACAACTGGATGTCAGTTATAATCAAATTAAGAAGCTTCCTATAGAGTTAATAAACCTGACCGGACTTAAAAAGTTCTATCTTGAAAACAACCCTTGTGAGTTTCCACCCGAAAAGGTTATTAAACGAGGGCTATATGCCACAATGCATTACTTATTTGGAGAATTACGGAAGAAGGAAACGGCAAAAGTTATGATTCAGGTTTATAATATGCCTAGGGATATATCACAACCTTTTACTCAATATCTACAGTATTTCAATGAATTGGTTGCTTCCTATAAACATATGGATATAAATTTTGATGTCAAATTTATTAAACAAGATTTCACGGCTGATATGGATATGGATCTTGAAATGGAAAGCTATTTGCTTGATTTTATAAGCCATATAAAGAGAAATGTTGATGCTGCTCCATTGAAAGATGGAAAAAAAGATAAGTCGCAAGTTTTTGATGTGCAGGTTGTTGAGTTGAAATCACATTTGGATGACCTTAAAAATCTCTTAGAAACCAAGATTTTGGATATAAAAGAATTGCAAACAAGGATGGAAAGGTTAAGCAACATTATTGAAAAGAAGAAGTAGCATTTAGAAAATGCTTGTAAATCCAATATGAATCTTTGCATTATTAAATTTGAAATTATCTTCCATTAATTTTCCAATCGCATAATAAACGGATATTATACCGGGTTTTGTTTTAAAGTGCAAGCCAGCTGCAATCCCTATCGGAATATTATTATAATAATCAATATCACTGTAGTTTTCAATCCAAGCTGCATTAACTAATATGTTTAAATAGCTTTCTTTTGCAAGATAGAATCTGTATTCTGCTTCAATAATTCCGAATGAACTACATTTAATTAGATTTTCATCAAATCCCTTTAATGTGCTGAAGCCACCTATTCTATATAGTTCATTATCAAGAAATATTTTCCCGGATTGAATATTTGCTATTATTGTTGTTGTAATCAAACTTCTTTTTAATACAGGGATGTTGTATTTGAATTGACTCTCAGAAATTATTTGTGCAGTTTTTTCAGGAATTTCAATCTGAGAATTGTTTTTTTCAACTATTCTGTTTCCGGTTGCCAGAGATGATTTAAAAAACCACCCTTTGTTAATTGTATGGCTTACTTTTCCTGATTTCATTCTGAATTCAATACCATAAAGATTCTTCTTGTAATTTGCCGAGAAAATATTTTGCGAAGCAAAAATGGCAGGTTGTTGAAATAATTCATTTGATTCGAACACGGCAAATGCAGAAAAATCAAAATTTTTATATCCGGCAAAAGCTAATGATGGCCTGTGTTTTACTAAAATAAATGAAGTATCTTGCTTGTTCATATATAATGAATAACCAGTCTTTATAGGTGTGCCAAAAATATACGGAAATTCTCCTGATAAATTTAATTGCTGAGATCCTTCTCCCGGAGCCATCCACTTAAGCTCAATATGTTCGCCATAGCTAAGGCTGTTTATTAAAAACAAATTAAGTTGTCCGGAAATTCTGTATTTGTTGCTGTTGGTTTCATCAGGCAGCGTTATTAATCCGGCAATACCATCGAATCTGTTGGCTTTAACAGATTGCATAGGAAATTCAATTTCTGAACCTGAAGGTGTAAACTTGATACCCGGAGAATTTGATAAAGTTGCAAATTCAAGATTTGATAGTTTGTTGCCTGCGTTATTTATAAGAATCTCAGAATATGGCATACCTGCCTTAAGCCTTGTTAATCCTTTTATATATGTCGGCATAAGATTTACATTTCCCGATAATTTGATTTCACTTATCGTATAGCGATTTCCTTTATTTATATTCCACGAAAATATTATCGTATCGCTTGAAAAAGAAATATTTTCCTTATAAATTGATGCCAATGGAAATCCATTGTTTTCAAGATTTTTGATAATTTCTCTTTCAAAATATCCAAGATGTGAATATTCATAAGCTTGATTTAATGATTTTGTTTTTTTGAATAAATCAGGGAATGAGCGCGATATTTCTTCAATGTTTATGGTT
>CAZRNU010000157.1:0-2542 GCA_964601515.1 uncultured Bacteroidales bacterium
GTTCTGAATCTCCATCAATAGATGGTGTTCTCGATGACCTATGCTGGATTGATGCCGCATGGGACAATGGCTTTGTTCAGTATTATCCCGTTGAAGGGATGGTCCCATCTCAGCAAACTAAATTTGCTTTAATTTTTGATGAGAATTTTATCTATGTAGCTATAAAAGCTTTTGATAATTCTCCTGATAGTATTGTAAGCCGACTTACAAGAAGAGATCAGATTGATGGAGATTATGTTGGAATTCAATTTGACAGCTATCTGAATCATAGAACTGCATATTGTTTTTTCGTTAGCTCTGCCGGGGTTAAGAAAGATTATTTTATTTCAAATGATGGTGATAATATTGATAACAATTGGAATCCTATATGGCATGTAAAAACCTCCAAAGATGATAAGGGTTGGTATGCTGAAATGAAAATTCCATTGTCTCAACTAAGGTTTAACCCATCAGAAGCAAACACTTGGGGATTTCAGGTAGAAAGAAAGATTTATCGCAACGACGAAACTGTTCTTTGGCAACCAGTGGCAAGAAATGCTTCAGGATGGGTGCATTATATGGGGCACCTTTCAGGTTTAGATAATATTAAGGCTAGAAAAACATTCGACATAATCCCTTATGCATTAACTTCTGCTGAAACTTTTAAAGCCCAGCCGGATAACCCATTTCAAACCGGTAAGAATTATAAACTAAACGGAGGAGTAGATGGCAAAATCGGGATTACAAATTACTTTACTTTGGATTTTACAATTAATCCTGACTTTGGGCAAGTGGAGGCTGACCCATCACAAGTTAATCTTACTGCTTTTGAAAGCTTTTTTCCTGAACAAAGACCTTTTTTTACTGAAGGAAGAGATTTGTTTAAGTTTAGTGTTGGTTTAGGTGATGGAGATCTGGGTACTGAAAATCTTTTTTATTCACGTCGCATTGGGCGCTCACCCAGATTTTTTCCATCTGTTGATTCCGGACAGTTCGTTGATGTGCCTGAGTATACCCCAATATTGGGTGCATTAAAACTTACCGGAAGAACAAATAATGGGTTATCAGTTGGAATACTGCAATCTTCAACTTTATCTCAATTTGCAGAAATTGATAATCTTGGGGAAAGATCTGAAATGATTGTAGAGCCATTTACAAATTATTTAGCTGCCAGAGTTATTCAAGAATTGAACGAAGGAAATACTACAATTGGTGTTATGGCTACAGCTGTAAATAGAGATATTAAAGATGAGCATCTTGATTTCTTGCACACTTCAGCATACTCGGGAGGTGTTGATGTTTTACATTTATTCGGAGCAAGAAAATATATGCTTACAAGCTCAATCTATGGTAGCAGCGTTCATGGAAGCGAAAATGCGATTTCAAGAACTCAGTTATCTCCTGCAAGATACTTCCAGCGTCCTGATGCTGATCACCTTGAATATGACCCTAATCGAACCAGTTTGAATGGTTTGGGAGGTAATTTGCAGTTAGGTAAAATTAGTGGAAACTTAAGATTACTGGGAGCCCTTTTAGTAAAAAGTCCCGGCGTTGAGCTTAATGATATCGGTTACCTGAGAGAAGCCGATAATATTGTTCAGGTTCTTTGGGCAGGATATAGAGTCAATGAGCCATTTGGAATTGTTAGAAATTTAAATATTAATGTTAACCAATGGTCATTTTTTACTTTTGGAGCAAAAAGAACTAATCTTGGAGGTAATGTTAACGGATGGATGCAGTTCTCAAATTATTGGTCGATGTCGGCAGGTGTTAATTACAATCATCAACCAGTTTCAGTTTCCTGGCTTAGAGGTGGTCCTTCATTTGCTATGAACAGCAGTGCAAATTCCTGGTTGTCTGCAGGTACTGACGATAGAAAAGCTGTCAGATTTTCGATTAGTTCAAACTATCAGCAAGGATTTGATAATAGCTATGATTCAAAAGGTATTAATATTGGAGTTTCTTACCGACCTCATAATGCGTTGCTATTATCTTTAACTCCGGGATACTATGAATATTTTAACAGAGTTCAATACGTGGCCACTACAAGCATGGGTAATGAAAAAGTTTATTTGGTTGGAAACATAGATCAAACTGTTGCATCATTGTCATTAAGGATAAATTATACTATAACACCTGATTTGTCGCTGCAATACTGGGGACAGCCATTTTTTGCAACCGGAAAATATTCAGACTTTAAAAAAGTAATAAACCCGGGGGCTAATGAAATAAATGAAAGAGTAAGCTCATTTAATGAAAATCAAATATCATATAATCCGGATTCTATGATATATTATGTTTCCGAAAATGGAGATGGAAATGTTGATTATGGATTTCATAATCCTGATTTTAATTTTAAAGAATTTCTCTCAAATCTTGTATTAAGATGGGAGTTCAGACCAGGGTCAACACTATTTTTTGTTTGGTCTCAAAATAGAAGCCAATTTCTAAGAGATGGAGAGTTTGACTTTCAACAAGATGTTAGTGAGCTGTTTGCAGATAAACCACATAATGTTTTTATGCTTAAGTTTTCATATAGAATTGGTGTTTAAGTCGTAAGTCG
>CAZRNU010000157.1:2642-6754 GCA_964601515.1 uncultured Bacteroidales bacterium
ATAATGTTTTTATGCTTAAGTTTTCATATAGAATTGGTGTTTAAGTCGTAAGTCGTAAGTCGAAAGTCGGCAGTCGAAAGTCGTAAGTCGGCAGTCGAAAGTGTCATATTTTTTGTTTCAAAATATTTTTTTTAAAATGCCTTTGTCAGTGTGGAATTTTATAATTTTGGGCACAACAAACACATATAAAAACCCATATAAATTTTCCACAATATGTATAATGAAAACAATCAGCAAACAGAAGGTTTGCAAGCTCCTGATTTAAGTATATACGGAATCGAATCAGTTAATCAAATTTTCTACAATCTTTCTTACGACGAACTTTTTGCTCATGAAACAGATCCTTCACTACTAGGTTTTGAAAGGGGATATGTAACCAATTTAGGTGCAGTTACTGTAGATACTGGCATTTTCACAGGCAGATCTCCAAAGGATAAATATATCGTTAAGGAAGAAACATCAAAGGATAATATTTGGTGGGCTGATGCAAATAACAAATCTGACAATAAGCCTATTTCTGAAGAGATTTGGAATGACCTTAAGCAAACAAGCATTAAGCAATTTAATGGTAAGAAACTTTACGTTATGGATGCTTTCTGCGGCGCAAACGAAAACACAAGAATAAAGATTAGAGTGATTACCGAAGTTGCCTGGATGGCTCATTTCGTGAAGAATATGTTTATAAGACCCACTGAAGAAGAGCTTAGAAGTTTTGTGCCGGATTTTGTTATGCTAAATGCATGTAAAACTGTAAATGAGAAATGGGAAAAGCAGCAGCTTAACTCTGATGTGTATGTTGCTTTCAATTTAAAAGAGAAAATGGCAATTGTTGGCGGTACATGGTATGGAGGCGAAATTAAAAAAGGATTTTTTACAGTAATGAATTATTTCCTTCCTCTTCAAGGAATGGCAGCCATGCACTGTTCAGCTAATATGGGTAAAAATGGAGATACTGCTATTTTCTTCGGATTGTCGGGAACAGGTAAAACTACTCTTTCAACAGACCCTGAAAGATACCTGATAGGAGATGATGAGCACGGTTGGGACGACGATGGTATTTTTAATTTCGAGGGAGGTTGTTATGCAAAATGTATTGGACTTAGCAAAGATAAGGAGCCGGACATTTTTAATGCAATTCGTCGTGATGCATTGCTTGAAAATGTTGTTTTTGATGAAAAAACCGGTGAGATAAATTTCTTTGATACCTCAAAAACTGAAAACACTAGAGTTTCTTATCCTATCTATCATATAGACAATATCGTTAAGCCTGTTTCAAAAGGAACTCATCCAAAAAAGGTTATTTTCCTCACAGCTGACGCTTTTGGAGTTTTTCCTCCTGTTGCAAGATTAAGTCGCGATCAGGCAATGTACTATTTCTTGAGTGGTTATACTGCAAAGTTAGCCGGTACTGAAAGAGGAGTTAAAGAGCCAATTATGACTTTCTCTCCTGCTTTCGGTGCAGCGTTTTTACCTCTTCATCCAACAGTATATGCAAGAGAATTGGCAAAGAAAATGCGTCAGCATGGAACTACTGCATATCTGGTTAATACAGGTTGGATTGGTGGCGCATACGGGGTTGGTCATCGTATTGATTTACCCTCAACTCGTCAGATTATAAGAGCCATACTAAATGGAGATCTTGATAATGCTGAGGTTGAAGAACTAGCTCCTTTCGGATTAAATATTCCAAAGTTTGTAAATGGCGTTGATTCTGCAATTCTTAATCCTAAAAACTCCTGGAAGTATGAGTCGGCTTATATAAAACAAGCAGAAATGCTTGCTGAAAAGTTTATAGAGAACTTTAATAAGTTTACTGATACTGAAGAAGGTCAGCGCTTAGTTTCTGCAGGTCCTCAGAACAAGTTTATGAAGCAGTATTACAGATATTACGAAAGGAAGCTGGAAAGAATGGATGTGCAACATAAACGTGAAATAGCAAGACTAAAAGACCAGATTTATATTTTACAGAATTCATTTAATGAGTATATCTCTTTCAATTCAATTAACAGCGATTATAAAAAGCGACCTCTGTTGAGACATATTCCCGTAATTACTTGGTTCGGTTCAAATAGTGAGCACGAATTAGCAAATTGTCATAATGCTGTTGTGAAACTTATGAAAACAGCAGGATTTGAGGTTATTAATCAGGAATTAACTAAATATGGCTGGAATGATATTATGACTAAATCAAGAGAAGATCTAACTCTGCCTCAGGTTTACGATTTAATAGATGATATTGGCAATTGCTTTCAAAACAAAAGATGTCTTAACGAGACTTTTATCGCGGTGAAAAATGATTTGCTGGATGTGGCATCTCATGTTCCAAACTTTGTCATAAAACTTGGATCATTGCTAATTGCTAAAACCAAAATTGATGATGAAAGGTCGGATTTGGTTATTAAGAAACTTCCTGTTTCAGGTCTTATACATATTGATAAAAATCCTCATTTATTAGCGTGTCCGGAAGAGTTGGTTGAAGAATTGTATTACTTCTGATGCGATTAATATAGTTATTATTATTTGTGAAAATATTTTAAAATGTGCATTTGTTAATACTTTGACATCAATAATGCCATTTTAGTCTTATTTTTTTCGAATGGTATTATTGTTTGTATCGAAATGTTTTGTATATTTGACTGTTAATTGCAATTAATTAGTTAAATTTTTTTTTATGGAAACAGGTACAGTTAAATTTTTCAACCAAAAAAAGGGTTACGGCTTCATAGTAGACGACAAAACTGAAGCTGACGTTTTTGTTCATCATTCAGGGCTTACAGAGCCAATTAATAATGATGATAAAGTTACTTTCGAGATCGAAGAAGATCAAAAAGGAAAAAAAGCAGTGAATGTAAAAAAAGCATAGATATTTTTTTACAGCATTTTTATTTTTACCCTGTTTTATAACAGGGTTTTTTTGTTTTCATACTTTTGCAAAAAAAAAATTATGAATCTATTTCAGGCTGAAAAATTAAGTAAAGCATACGGCACTAAGGTTCTTTTTGAGAATATTAGCTTATCAATAAATATTGGTCATAAAACTGCTCTGATTGCCAGAAATGGAACCGGTAAATCTACCTTGCTTAACATTATTGCCGGAGAAGATTCGCCCGATTCAGGAAAATGCTCATATAAAAACGATATCAAAATTGCATATCTTCCCCAAAATCCTCAATTTCATCCTGAAATGACTCTTGGGAAAGCACTTCTCGACTCCGATGATGAAGTAGCTCAAACAGTTTTTCAATATGAAATCCTGATGGAAAAGTATTCCAATAATCCTGATAATAAGGATATTCAAAAATCTTTAGAAGTTGTTTCTGCAAAGATGGATGATATAGGGGCCTGGGATTTTGAAGCCAATATTAAACAGCTTGTTACTAAATTTAAAATAGGTAATCTTGATAGAAAAGCAGGTGAATTGTCCGGAGGGCAGACCAAAAGATTGGCATTGGCAAAAATTCTTCTAAGAAATGCCGATTTTATTATAATGGACGAACCAACAAACCATCTCGATATTGATATGATTGAATGGCTTGAGGATTATCTTTCTAAAAAGAAGACAACATTGCTCATGGTTAGTCACGACAGGTATTTTATCGACAGTATTTGTAATGATATAATTGAACTTGAAAACGGAGAGTTATACAGGTATAATGGCAACTATTCTTACTTTCTTGAAAAAAAACTTGAAAGACAAACTGCTGAAGCCGCTCAGACCGACAAGGCTAAAAATTTGCTGAAAAAGGAATCGGAGTGGATGAGAAAATCGCCTCCCGCCCGAACTACAAAATCAAAAGCACGAATTAGTGCATTTTATGATCTGGAAGAAAAAGCCTCAGTAACGTCAGAGAATGACCCAAATGAATTAATGATTCAGGCTGCTCGTCTTGGTAAAAAGATTCTTGAGTTGCAAAATGTTAGCAAATCATATGGTGAGTTGAAGGTTATTAATGACTTTTCTTACACTTTTAAAAGATTTGAAAAGGTTGGCGTAATAGGCCCAAACGGGACAGGGAAAACTACATTTCTAAATATTATTACCGGAATGCTGAAGGCTGATTCAGGTAGCGTTGTTGCAGGTGAAACAATAAAGTTTGGATATTATAGGCAAG
>CAZRNU010000158.1:0-6718 GCA_964601515.1 uncultured Bacteroidales bacterium
AACCTTCAAATTATCAACCTCTAATTTAGCAGAAATATCTTTAATATGAGCATGACATTTTATATTATTATCAACAGCTATAACTTCGATAGCTCCTCTTGAGGCAAATTCTATTGAGATACTACCTGTACCTGCGAAAAGATCTAATACTTTAATTTCAGAAAAATCAAAATTATTGCCCAGAATATTGAACAAAGCTTCTTTTGCCATATCGGTTGTTGGTCTTACCGGCAACCTTGTATTAATAGGCAAATATCTTCTCTGAAGTCGTCCGCCAATTATCCGCATGCGTTTAGATTTAACAATGTGTAAAAATAATGATGTGGAATTTCATCAAATTCGTAAGCATATCTGTACAAATCATTTCGTGAAGCAAAATCAACCGATTTAAAATATAACCTAATACTTCTGTATAATGATGATTCTATGCTAATATTTCCTGATATTAGTAAATTTTGCGAATCTGCCTGTATTTCTAATTTCTCAAGAACCCAAAACACATAGTACATCAGATCGTCGTAAGTAACATATTTAATGGTATTTATTAATCGTAATTGACCTTTTTCAATTATTACAATATCGAAATAACCATTATAAACATTTATTAGAACATCGGCCTTGCTTGCTCCTGTTGCAATAAGATACATAAGAGATTCTATCAGAGGCGATGTATAATGTCTTATTCTATAATCGGCATAAAACTTCGACATCATTTCTGAAACTGCATTATGCACAGGATAAATATTGAAAGCTTTAAGATTATTAAGTTTATCAGCATTTATAGAATAATCTGATTTTTCAAAATCGCTATTAAATCGTAAATAAGAATGTCTTTCCGATTCAATAAATAAATTATCCGGGATAAGAGAATAGTTCTTTGATACTATTGAAAGACTGACTCTTTCAAACTGACTTTGTAGGATATTATTGTCTTGAATAATGCATTCAGCAGCCATAGAAGCATTTACCTGATCGAGTTCATATCCAAATGCAAAAGATTCAAGGATTTTGTATTCAAAACGATCTGTGTCGAGTATACAATAAGAAAATCCATCGGGCATTAGCTCGATGGATAAAAAATTCTTTTTCTCATTATCCTGTGAAAAGGATTTGTTGACAATGCTTATAATTTTGTCCAAATGTGCAAAGATTGATTTTCAGATAATATTATTCCCAATTACCATCAACAGAAGATTCCTGCATTGAACCAACTTTTAGGTTTTCTCTGGTATAATATGTTTTGTATTTCAAACCTTGCATATAATCAGGGGCGTTTGTTTTTGCCTCAAATACAGGAATTGTAACAAGACCACGAGTAATTGTTCCGGCTTCGAGGCTAAATCTCTTACCTTCACTATAAGGAACATATGGAATTGAGTCTACCGGATATCTTGCTGATTTAAACAAACTGTCTTTTGCAACAATCCATGTTGTATCCCTTTGAACAATACCTAATTTTACAGCTTGTGCTTCTGTAAGAGAATCAGGAACCGCACCGATAGCAGTAACAACAGGAAGAGAATCCCATTTAACAAATGCTACAAGTGAATCAAGGTCTCCTAAAAACTTACCATATCTGGATCTGTGAGCAACCTGAATTGAGCGAATATCTTTTAATTTTTGGATAATAGCGCCTTCACGTTTTGCAGTTTCACGACCAAACCTGATTGGCTCCATTACACTTTGATAAATAAAATAACCCAATACGATAATTACCAAATAAAGAGCAATTTGCAATAAAGTTTTCATACTTTTTTATGTTTTATAATAATTGTTTTGATAGTTTAAACGCGATTTAATGTTCAGTATTTTACTATTTGTTTTCGCTTTGCAAATATTCAATTTTTTTTCTTAACTCACTAATATTTTTTTAAAACATTTCAAAAATATATGAACTAACCCAAAAACATCCTATTGATTATTCATTTTCGGCCCTCAAAACATAAGACTTCTAACTTTCGACTTACGACTGTCGACTTCCGACTTACGACTGTCGACTTACGACTGTCGACTTAGTTGTATCTATCCAAATGGTGTGTTCTCCTCGACAGTTTTAAGTCTTGCAAAACAGCAGCCTTAACTTTTATAGTAAAATTATAGCTTTGCCTAAACCCAAAAGGAATCCAGTTGAATGTCATTTCCCAGCAGTGAAGATCTCGATAAATATCAACTGATGTATATGTAAGTTCTTTTCTTAGAAAATCATATCCGGATTGAAATCCAATTCTCCATTTACTTGTTAATTTTATATCTCCTGAAAATGATAGACTCTGAATATACTCCCTATTTGTTACTCCGGTGTGCATGAAATTTCTGGAATCATATCTGAAATTATATGAAAATCTAAGATTCCATGGAATTGAGTAATCGATTGCATGTTGATTTAAATCTCCATTGGAACTAGTTTGGATTACAGCCATTGAGCTATTTTCACTATTGCTATCATTTACAACCTGATCGGTAATTCCTTGATTATCATTTGATAGCTGATTGCCAGATGGTTTGCCACCAAAATCTGCAGAACTTAAGTTGTAGTTAAAGCTTAAGCTCCACGATGTATTCTTTAAATGTAAGAGCTTTTTATCAGTTTCCCACAAGAACTTATTTATACTAACTCCGGCACTGTCAACCGCATATGGAGTCCAACTACTTCCATATGTTATATCAAAATTTCCAAATAACCTTGTACTTCCCGACATAGTAAGGTCTGAAAAGTTCACAGAATCTTTTGCCAAATCATACGAAGAGCCGATAGTAAATCTGTCAATCAGGGCAATTTTTCTTTCACCGGTAATAGTATCTTTTTTACTTCTAACCTTAATTTCCAGATTATTACCAATTGCAAAATTTATTGATCCCGACTGATTTGCCGGAGGAGAACCGTAGATACCCTGTTCGAATATTGAGTATTTCTGAGGTTGTTCAAACCTTGGATCGTCAAATGTTTTGTAACTCCCCCAAAAAGGCGTCGAAAAGTCCGGCCTATATGTAAATCCGACGCTAGGCGATACAACATGCCTTATAGCCCTTAATCCGCTTCTTTTAAAATTGACTAGCCCATATATTTTAGTGCTTAAAGATGTGTTGTAATAAAAATCTCTCCCTGCTTTAAATCCTGTGATAGTGTCGGTAACCAAACGCCCATAAATCGTGTCACCCCTTACAACCGAATAACTTTCCAGGTCGTCATAATCCCATCTTTTTTCAATTGATTGGAAATACCACCTTTCATTATAATTTATACTGTTACTGAAGTTAAAATGTTTGAAAACCCTAGTTGAATGACTAATAGGGATAGCATGACTTATACCGTTTTTGAATTCACTCAATGTTTCCTGTCTGAAAAGAAGTGAATCTAATGTATTAACCTGATTTCTGGCATTAAGAGTATAATTCATTGTTATATTCTCATACCACTTGTATTGCCCAACAACAGTTTTTCTTCGTAAAGGATAAAACCTATTAACACTAAATGCTATTTCCGGAAGACTTAGGTCAACTGTTTTTGAAATTGTGTTTTGAGAATGCCTTAAGTTTGCTGAGAAATTATATTTCCCTGACCAAGTTGCGGAATATGAAATATTTGATGAAAATGTGTTTGATAGATAGTCATTATCAGATATTGGGCTATATCTGGACATCTGACTACTTCCGGCATTAACACTAGCGCGGAATACACTATTAGGGCGAGCTTTGGGGTCCTGATTATGACTCCACATTACCCTATAATCTTTGCTTTTCTCATATCCCGGCAGATTCTCCTCTCCAATTATTGTTGTTGCAGTTGCAATACTAAAGGCTCCGTTATATTTATAACGAATATTATATCTGCTTCCTACATCAAAACCCCAGCCACCTCTTGAGTATATACTGCCTTTCAAAGATAGGTCAAGATACTCATTTATTCCCCAGTAAAACCCACCATTTTCAAGATAAAAACCTCTATTTCTGTATTCTCCGTATGAAGGCAATATTATACCTGAAGCTTGACCTGTTCTATTTGGAAAAAATCCAAATGGAACAACAAGTGGTGTGGGCACATCATATATTTTCAAATAAGCAAAACTTGTAACGATTTTATCTTTGGGAATCACTTTAGCTTTTCTAAAACCTATATGAAAATGCGGATGCGGTTTATCGCAAGTTGTAAATTTGCCTTCAGCAATATAGACTATTTTATCGGGCATAATCTTAACAATTTCGCCATGAAGAAATCCATCTGCCTCTTCGGTTATCACATTAATAGTTCTACCCTTCTTGGTTTCAAAGTTATACCTAATTTCTTCAGCTTGAAAGCTTTGATCTCCTTCTGTAAATACAGGCAATCCTCTAACAACACCCATAGAGTCCGGCAAACCGGTTGAACGCAATTCATTTTTAGAAAAATCTATTTCTATAAAATCAGCAACTAAATGAATATCCTGGTACTTTAAGTCGGCATTGCCAAATAAATATACTTTTTGACTACTAAAATATGAATCAATAGAATCCAGGCATGAATAAAGAACAATATCTTCCAGAATAACCCCTGAGCCTGTAATTCTTTCAGGTTCAGACAATAATTCTACATTTGTGATTGAGTCTAACTCTGTTTCAGCAGATAAAATAGCAATGGTATCTAAATATGATCCCTGAAAAGTTGTTAACAATGAATCTGCAATAAATCCTGGCCTGGCAGCTCCATTCTTTGAGAACCCTAATGAAAATGGGATACTCAGGACGCAAGCAAACAAAAAAACTCCTAAAAACTTATTAACCGTTCTTGTAAGCAATTTTTATATGTATTATTTTTGTGAAGCAAAATAATAATACTGATTCGACGTATTATAAATTAGCAGCAAAACTAAACAAAATTAGGCAATATTTAGTGAAACGATACTTTATACTTTTTGGTATTTTTCTTTTACTTGGATTTTCATTTCAAGAAGCTTTTGCTGATAAAAAAGGCCTGGTTACTACAGTAGTAATAGATGCCGGACATGGAGGCAAAGACCCCGGAGCTCTTGGGAGCAAATCTTTTGAAAAAGATATAGCCCTTTCCATTGCTTTAAAACTGGGTGATTATATAAAACAAAATCTTCCCGATGTTAAGGTTATCTACACCCGATCAACTGATGAATTTATTCCTCTGAATACAAGAGCAGAAATTGCAAATAAGAATAAAGCAGACCTGTTTATTTCCATTCACTGTAACGCCAGTGCATCATCAAAAGCCATAGGCACTGAAACCTTTGTTATGGGGTTGCACAAAAGTAAAGATAACCTCGAAGTGGCAAAACTTGAAAATGCTGCAATTTTGTATGAAGAGGATTATTTGGAAACATATGATGGATACGATCCTAGCTCGTCTGAATCACATATTATTTTTTCGTTATATCAGAATGCATACCTAAACCAAAGCATTGAAATTGCATCAAATATTCAAAACCAGTTTAGAGATAGGGCCCAAAGACATGACAGAGGTGTAAAACAAGCTCCTTTTATTGTACTTTGGAGGGTAACAATGCCAGCTATTTTAGTTGAAGTTGGCTTTATTGACAATCCAAAAGAAGAAGAATATTTGATAAGCGAAACAGGTCAAAATCATATTGCATCTGCACTATATAGAGCATTTAGGGATTACAAGCAACAACAAGATCGTTTAGCAACAGGCAGAAGTCCTATCCCATTTAATAATGAGGAAGTTACTGAAGAAAAGCCTGTTATTGTTGACAAAACAGAAGACAATAAAAACATAAAACCGGAAATTTCTGAAAACAAACCTGATTCTCCCGATACAAATCAAAATACATCAAAACAAATTAATTCTGAAGATTCAAATCAAGTATTCTTTAAAGTTCAGTTTGCTGCATCAAAAACTATAAAGCCAATAGATTCTCCTGAATTTGCCAATTTGGAAAAATTAGATTATTACTTTCACGATGGATTATATAAATATACCGTAGGAAAAGAGAGAACTTTGCAGGATGCAATTGCTATTCAAAGCAAAATGCAAGATGCAGGATACAAAGATGCTTTTGTTGTTGCATTTTACAACAATGAAAGAATTTCGGCAGCAGAAGCTCTTAAACTTATGCAAGCAAATAATTAAATCAAACTTAAAAATTATATAAAGTGAAAATAAGACGTGAAGCAAAAATTGGATTAGTTATAGTATTAACCGCCTTACTTTTTATATGGGGTGTCAACTATCTTAAAGGAACTGACCTTTTCACCAAGCAAGTACGCTTTTATGCTGTTTATGACCAGGTGAGCGGACTTATTGAGTCTAATGCAGTAACAATTAGTGGAGTAAAAATTGGACAGGTACAAAACATTTCTTTTCATCCTGACGGAAGCGGAAGAATAGTTGTGGAGGCAATTGTTGACAAGGTAATAAATATTCCCGACAACTCAATTGCAAGGCTTTATAGTTCTGATATTCTTGGGAAAAGGGAAATAGAAATTTTATTAGGAGATTCAAAGAGATTAATTCAATCCGGAGACACATTAGAAACTAAAATCCAAGCAACTTTGCAAGATGAAGTCAGCCTTCAACTACTTCCTTTTAAGAAGCAAGCAGAAAACCTTCTTTCACAAATTGATTCCGTTATGGCGGTAATTCAATATATATTTAATGAAAAATCGAGAGCAAATATTGCTGAAAGCCTTGAAAATATAAAGCTTATAATCACAAATTTTGAGAGAACTACACATACTCTCGACACAACTTTTTATT
>CAZRNU010000159.1:0-6690 GCA_964601515.1 uncultured Bacteroidales bacterium
CCTCCCTGTTTTTGAACCCTTAAATTCACATTTTCAAAGCACTCATGAGGTATAGCGTTTTTATCCGGTTTCACTTCTATGTAAAAGGGCTTATACTCAGGATCAAGTTTTTCACACAGGTCTCTTATTTGTTTTGATATTATCACTGGAGTAGTTGTTTTCATTAATAACAGCCCTCCATTTCCCCATAAGTTATAATTCCATGGCTCCTTTTACTCATTGTAAGTAATTTGAACCTTAATGTGAAAACTATTAAAGCAGGGACCATACCTTTTCTTTCCTTTTGGAGAGCCTTCATAACCTTGGCACCTTCTATCGGTTTCAAATTCAGTACGTTTGCTTTCAACCATATTTCGTATAATAGAACCAATGTTAAAACCGCCATTATAGCATCGTGAATTACTGCAATTAATAAATTCACCCATATTTTCTTTGTAATAAACCTGTTTTTTACTGAGTTCGTATACTCCTTCCCCATCCTCTTCAACTTCAACTCTGATATTTTTAATCTGCGGAAATGCCTCAGAGAAGCTTACTTTACTACAAAATGCATAATCTGTGCTGTTAAAAACATCTGAAGCTTTATCTCTCTTGTTTGCCGGCATGCTGGTAACCCCCTTCTCTTTCACTACTATCATAATTTGTTTTCTTTTGACTCCTCTTTTTTAATACCCCTAATTGACTGCATTTTGAAAATTATAATTCGATCAATAAAAGTTCAGAAACGTAGTTCCTATTGAAATTAAATCCATTTCTTAGAAAACACTAAGAAATTCATTTTTTCATACCATTAAGCAATTCATGTATGTATGCATCAAAATTTGAAGCAATTACCTCAATTTTAGGAAGTTTGCTTCCATGAACACAGGTTACGATCTTGCCATCCATTATTGCAATTGGATCGCTTTCCCGGGTTGCAAAAACAAAATATTTATCACCGAGGTTATATTCATTTTGCAAAGACTTTAATCTATTTGTAGGATAAAGTTTAACTGAAGTCAGATCATTTAAGACAATTTCCACATCAACTGGAACATACTGTGAGTAAAATGGAACAAGCTCTCTTGGTATTTCTAAATTGATATCTCCAGATCTCTCAAAAGTATTCCTTGCATCTTGCATTATAATAGCATTAATAAATTCTGTATAATCCAAATTACACACCTCCGTAAAACACAGGTTCGCATTTTTGTATGGTATATATGTGTACTTGTTCAGAAATCAAATTTCTATATTTACTTTCGGAAATCTTATATACCAATACGATTACACCAATGCTTATTGAAACCACTACACCAGCATATCCACCCCATAAACCTTGTGCAATAAGCGCTATCAGTAAAACTGTAGTGGAAAACGCTGCAGATTTCCCAACTCTCAGCAAGCACTCTTTGGTACTGTATCCTTTAAGTTTAAGCTTAATAAATTGGTAGACAGAAAAAATAATAATTGTCATACCTCCCATTACTGCCATATTACACATTTTTGCAATATTCTCCGTAACAGTCATGCCTAAATTTCCAACAATGCCCTGCAAAGCATTTGTTGATATTTCACCTATTCCTCTTGTTACAAGATGAGTTACTACACCCAATGCTGCACTCTCAACACCTGTTTTACCTCCAACGATTGCAGCATGTCTTATACTTTCAGAAGAAACACCAGATTGTGCTAATGTAACAATAAAACCCAAGGTAAACCCAATACCTAAGCCAATTGCGGCAGCAGCGCCGATTCCTGCAAGTTCATTTTTGAACACCCTAGTATGATTGGCTTTTTCTAAGCGTTCATTTCTGTCAATCAAATCACCACTTGTTTGATTTCTGAAATCTCCATCATGCATCTCCAAATGCTCAGCCCGGTCTTTAGCAAACTTAATATTGTCTGGATTTGCTTGTTGCGAAGGGTTATCAGCCACATTATTGATGTGATGCCCTTCAGCACCTCTTACTTTACCCGAATCAAATATTTCTTGCTTTTGTGATGATGACCAATCAGTTGTACCCTTTCCACCCATTTGTAATTCAGCATGCTCATATTTCCATGCCAATTCCACACCTTTATTCCGAAGAATATCATTAGTACCAGAGCCACTTGCAATCATTTCATTTACACGTTGCTGATAATCTCGTCTAATATCATTCAGATTGGTAAAAATATCATTAAACTGAGTATTGAATTCATTTGTTGTTGACATTGTTCCAAAAGTGTTAACTGATTGAATTCCAACTGTGAACATTCCCGGATTAATGCCACTAAGATTTGTTAAATTTGACGAGCTATAGGTTGTTTGGCTGAAGGTCAGGCTCATTTTCTTAGACTGCATAACAATACCTCACCTTCATCTCTTTATTTTTTCTGTATCGATAGAAATTTGTGTTAGTCTGAATTTACCCTCATCATCCAACTTGCTAAATACAAACGAATAGACATGGTTGTAATATATTAGCGTTTCGTTAAACAGTTTTGCAGGATCATATGAGAATAATCGCTTTGATACAAGTGTAAAAAGCTGAGATTGGCTATTTTTGTATTTAGCTTCGTTTTCTCTGAATTCATCAAATACATGCTTAAAATCTTTTACTGCCGTTCTATTATATTCTGTATTACTTAGCAAATTAAGTTCCATCATCTTATCGCTTATTATGACAGAGTATTCCTTTGTTAACGTGTCATATAAAGCCTTTTGTTCATTAGTGAGAGCGTCCTTTATAAGAGTATTTTCCTTCTCATTTATCTTAATAAGAAGAGCGTCAAAATCCTCTTGTTTCTTTGCTGATAACAGCTTGTTTTTATAATCTACCAATTCTGTAAGTAATTCATTATTGTCTGCAACAAGCTTGTCATTGTGCTTTGAGATGATTTCCTGCTCCAATTCCATAATTGCATTCGAAGTCTTTATAAGCTTGTCCCTGCAGGCTTTAATGAACAATAATTGTTCAGTGCTCATTTCGGCATTTTCAGAGTAAAATACGAGCGCTGTTTCAGCTTCACTGATAAAGTATTTCCTTGTTTTAATTTCTATTGGATAATTTGCGATAGTACATGTAAAATCAAAATATTTACTAAAAATATCTTTGTTGCCAAGGTCTTTGCTATAGAGGTTTTTGCCTACCGTGTGTGCATCCCAAATATTATTGGCTGCTATAAGGTCTTCAAATAATCTCAGTTGTTCCATTTTTATCCTTCCTCTCGTTATTCAAGGCATCCCACTTATTTATCATCTCAAACCAGTTCTTTATAGCGGAATGCCTGCAAGAAAATTTTTAAATTCCTCCGCCGCTTTAATCTTGTGTTGGATGTCTCGAATGTTATATGAGGACACCATTTCTTCAAGATTACGAATATAGTCCTTCCATTCTTTATCCAAAGCATCAGCAGCTATATTAAACGCATTTACAGTATCTGTCCAAAACTGTTCAATACTCTCTTTATATTTCATCAAGCAATTTTTTGCATCATACTCCTTAACAATCTTCTTAGCCAAACTTTTTTCCCAGCCACCAGATAATAGTGCAAATACTGAAATTGCCGCAATAATAGCCAGTGCGATACCTATCACAATTGGTCCACCTATTGCAGATACAGCAGCCGCCGCTCCAGCTGTCCCCCCTGCAACCGAAATACCAAGCGCAGATAGCAAACTTACCCCCTTAGCTACAAGGATATACGCACCTAAATTCCCGAGTGAAGCCGCCCAAAATGCCAATCCACCAAACGTAACCGCCCCTGCTAATCCGGAAGCAAAAGCCTTCGTCACATCAAAGGAAAACTTAATATCTCCAACATCCACAGAGAAATTATTACTATTGATGCTACCTTCAAAGTCCGCAAGATATTTATCAATTTTTTCTTTTAATTCATCAGAGTGGTCTTTTAAGATATCCTGCATTTTATTTTGTAAGGTTGAATTAATATAGCTTACCAATGACTGAATATCTTCCTTTTTTTTCTTAAATCCTTTTTCTTTAATAATAGAAACAATTTTATCCGTAGATATAACACGACCATATTCATCCGCAAATTTATCTACAGAGGAGAAAGACATTTTTTTAATATCAGAGACCAAATCCATTCTACGATTTTGGTTTTCGTTTGCTCTCTTAGGTTCGTTTTTTTTGATTTCCTTTAATAAAAGTTCATATTTGTCACGTTCGGCAATAATGTTATTATATTCGGCTATTTCGTTATCCATATTAACGCCAGTATCTTTGATATACTGCCTTACAAAATCCTTTGCTTTTTCATTGATAATTTGCGGTAGCTTTTCTACCAAAATTTTTATTTCTTTTTCGAATTCTACTCTCAATCGTTCAATATCAGTTGTATATGTAAAAAAGCGGCTTCTGATAATACCGTAGTTATAATCGTACCCGGATATTTCCTTTTTATTGCTCCAGAACCCTATTGGCATTGTTTGAAGCAATCTGGCACAACCATTATCAAGTATAGTGGCTAGTGATTTAGGATTACCTCCATCGACAGTATGAGCATGTGATGCAATCACAAACAGATTTGAAAGTGGCTTGAGTTCATTTTCTTTTTTATTTTCAATAACATTCAAAGAGTTAATAGCTTCTTTCAGATATTCTATGCTTCCACCTTGCATAAACTGTCCAGCATGTGACATGTAAATCAAAACATCAGCAAATTCCTTTGCTTTTAAAGTCATTGTATCATCTTCAACACGATCACCTGTTCCAAATCCCGGTAAATCAATAACATCACAATTTTTCAGAATTTCACTGTCAACAAAGATTATAGCAGAACCAGCCTCGTTCGTTCCGTACATTTCCCCTTGTCGGGTACCATAATCCTTCAGAATATCAGCACTTCCTCCAGCTAACTTCCAAGACCTGCAATATTCTTCATTATTTAATTTTTTTTCATCCCAACCAACAACGCCATCAAATGATGCTTTAAAAATCCAAGCCTCCTCCTCAATATAATTTGGTCTATCTTTTATATGCTTAATATAAACAGTTATTGATGTTGTTGGCGTCCATGAAGTAGGCATTTTTTCTGCACCAATAACTGAGTTTATCAATCTGCTCTTACCTACATCAGAATGTCCAACAATTGCAACTTTGGGCTTTGCAATCACTCTTTCCACCTTTTCTCTGAGTTCGCTTATATACTTATCATAATTCTCACCCCACTGGCTACGATAACTTGCTCCACAATCAATTATGTAATCAACTATCGTACGTTTAGTGAAATCAGCACTACGCCAAGTATCATCTACCTCTAAAGGCTTTGGGGTCGGGCGTTTATATTTGATTAGTTCATCAAGGGTTGTTCCTGTAACATTAGCTATTTTCACCAATACTTCAAGAGGGATTTGTTCTGTAGATTGCTCTAACCTTGAAATATAATCTTGACGGACCCCAATAAGATTTGCAAATTCTGCCTGTGTCATTTTAAGAGTATTTTCTCGAAAGCTCTTTAAGTCAAACATTTTTTCCTCCTTCAATTTCTGCACAATATTCATTTTTTACTCCATAAATTTATTTACATTCCATATCTTAGCAAATAGATTTGCATTAGTCAATATGTTTTATGCAAAATTGCATATTTTATATTTAAATAATGTTAATGTG
The DNA here is from genome assembly GCA_964601515.1 of uncultured Bacteroidales bacterium. Taxonomy (GTDB): domain Bacteria; phylum Bacteroidota; class Bacteroidia; order Bacteroidales; family UBA7960; genus PWND01. The sequence continues at coordinate 5,601 of CAZRNU010000159.1, forward strand.
CATATTAATAAAAAATCCGGCCATGGCTTTTTCAGCCTCAACCGGCGATGCAATTTTGCAAATACTTTTTATAATTAAACCGCTATCTCAACCTTCGAAGGGTCTGCTGCAACCAATACCGAACATGGATATTTCTTCATTTCGTATCGTCCGCGCACATACAAATTTCAGAAAGTTTACCTATCTTTTACTCGCGATCGCTCTACCCCTGCCTATAAAGGGCTTGATATTTCGGGAGTTGTCGTACATATTGCATCTATACATACATTTATAAAACGATATAGCTACTCCTGTTCCTAAAGGCTCGCTGCTACGTTCCTTCTAAATTTACCATACGAATCCCCCGTTATTCCGTAGTACATAAAGTACCTGCAAGCCATTATTATTCCAGTCTTCCCATTAAGGTAAATAAATGTACTCATCGGGATCAAAAATTATTCATTGTATTGAGTTTTAATCAATTCTACTAACTCCTTATTTGATGTCTGTGCTATATCTTCATATCGGTCACGATATCTGAAATAAAATCTATCCGGTATCAGAGGACTCGCTGATCGATTTTCAAAAATCATATCTTGTAAACATCTAATATCATTTTGCAATTTTTCATCTGGATACAACTCTTTCGCTCTTAGTCTTTCAATAATACTATCAAGTTTATTTTTCATATCATTCAAATTTTGAATTGCTTTTTTATTATCACGGTCAATTTTATAAACAAGAACGCCTCCAGGTAAAATTGGTGAAATAACAGACATAATAAATCCACTGAGCGTGATGCCATTAAATAATGCTATTAATAACAAAAAGATAAAAATGGTCGCTGTGCTAAGAATTAGAAAATTAGAGTATTTTTCTCTTAATTTTTGATTCCACCAGCAATTAGTGCTTTGGCAAATAATTCTGCCATATTTTAGATCTGCCATATCCATTCCAGGATACCAATTTACTAACAAGTCAAAGTTTTTATTTTTTGAAAGATACTTCTTACTATTTTCTTGTATAGTTTCTAACATAGTTCCATGGCTATTTTTTATATAATTAAAGGGGATTTGTAGTACGTCACAGTCAAAATCTTCTTGAATAATTG
>CAZRNU010000160.1:0-6571 GCA_964601515.1 uncultured Bacteroidales bacterium
GCTTCGCCCGCAAGAACTACTTTTACCCGGATCTGCCCAAAGGCTATCAGATCAGTGAATCATATGCTATATCCGTAACTTTAGCTTTCATTTGAATAATGTATGCTTTTCTATTACCAATCACATCATCACCAATGTAATTTGCTTCATAAATATCAGTAAGCTTTCTATCTTCCATCATATCTTCATAAGATAAATCGGATCCCATTACAGACTGCCTGAGCATATGTCCGGAAATTTGAATAATTCTATCTGTTGAAGGATTATAAATCCAAAGTTGATTGTCGAGTTTGAGCATTTTTGTTCCTTTCTCTTTAGCCGGTGACAAATACTCAGTGAAAGATTTAGAATCACCAACAGAATAAGATATTGACGTAATTGTTCTACTACTTCTTCTGCCATGAATTGTCATTGATGATTCTACAATTCGATTTTCGGAGTACATATTTTCATCAACTTTCTTTATTATAAAATATGCATCAACCTGAGAAAAAGTAAAAATACTTATAAAAAATACGATTGTAAAAGATATTTGTGCTTTCATGATTTATGTTTTAACATTATAATATTATTGTATCTATATAATTATGCTTCAAGCTCTTTAAAAAGTCTTGCTGTTTGGCGTTTATAAATCCCTATTCCGGCAAGCATAGTTCCAATTACAGTAGAAAATAAGCCCGGAATAAACCCGATATAAAAATCCATAGGAGTAATACGAGCATTTATGATATTGGGAAACATTACTGATGCACCTTCCATCATTCCTTCAATATTTAACCCATACTCCTGAAGAAGAAAAGCGAAAAACAATCCCAAAACGGTTCCTGATATCGAGCCCAAAATTCCAATTATTACTGACTCAACAATCATAGACCTATAAACATGACCTTTTGATTCGCCCATAGCCAGTCTAATACCTACTTCACCATATCGTCTCAGAGCACCCAAAAGCCCGGCATTCCATAGCACAAGAGACATAGCGAAAATAAAAACGAAAGTAATATACCACGACCAGTATTCAGACAACTCAATATATGCGCCCATTCCACCCTGATCACCGAGGGTTAACATAATTGGAGAAAACTCGTCCGATTCATCTGAAAACTTTGAATTAAATGCCTCTTTAATAATTATTGCTTTTTCATGATTATAAAACTTTTCGGGTAAAAAGCCAATTATCTCGCTGGCGGCATCTTTCATATCAAGAGCAAGCTTCACATCTTCAACATCAACAATTATACTACCTCTGTCCATAATTTCGATTCCAAAAGACAGAGTGCCGCTAATCAAGAAGTTATGCATAACTAAACTTCCGTTCATACTTGAACCAATTAACGTAACAAAATCTCCCGGATTTACATTAAGTTTTTTTGAAAACTCTTCACTAATAAGAATTTCTCCCGGTTTTTCAGGCATTCTTCCTCTTACCAATGATTTTATCAGATTGAGCCTATCAATTTCTTTTGAATCAGGTGAAAGAATATCAATGCCGAGACCAACGGCAGGACCCTGAGACTTAGTTTCACCGTTTTCGTCAGGGGCATCAATAAGACCGCCGAATTGAATTCTTTGAGACCAATCAATATCGGGGTAAACTGTTTTTAGCTCAATTAAAAAATCTTCAACTTCCATTAAAGCGAGGTCATTAGGATTGAGCTCAATATTATCTGCGTATGCCCGAGTCATGATTTTCACATGACCATAATTAAACTTAGCATTCATTTCCAACGCATCACCCATAAACCCGGTGATATATGCATGCAAAAAAACAGTAAGCATTACTCCGGCACTAACAACAATTATCGGAAGGCGGCTGCGACTCTTGTCGCGAATAACGCCATTAAATAAAAACTTTATCATTGTAATTTCCCTCTTAAAGCATCAGTTGGGTTCATTTTTGCAATTTTTCTAGATGGCAAATAGCTTACAACAGCTGTAGTTGCCATTACAATTAAAGATGTTGTAATTATAAGACCAATACTATATACAGGATATAATGTTGGAGCCATAGCCATTCCAAACTGGCTTGAATCAATCGGTAAAGTAAATCCATATTTTGCCTGCCATGCCAGAAATGGGATTCCGTATGCTGCCCCCACTAAAGCAGCAAGAATAGAATTCATTGTTCCTTCAACTGTAAACAATCCCACGACCTGTTTACGTGTGTACCCAAGTGCGATATATGTTCCTATTTCTTTTTGTCGTCGGAATATTGACAATACTTGAGTATCGAAAATTCCAAGCATAGCCAGCAATAATAAAATGAAATAAAACACAGACTGACCTGCCGTTTTAGTTTTTATCATATCGTCAACCTGCTTTGTAAGTTCCTTAAAACTTTTAAATTTCCAACCTTCAACTTCCTGCCAATTGTTATTCCTATTACGGAAAGTGAGAAGGGTTGAATGCTCAGTCAAAATCATCATTTCTCTGAGGGTCTCAATATCAATATAAATTTGCCCGGCTTCAGCAGAAGGAACATTTGAAGAGAAGACATCAACAATTACAAGTTCGGCTGCATCAAAAGTACCATTGCTATTTCTCCATCGAAGGGTAACATAATCTCCAACTTTTAATTTAGTACTTTGAGCTGTCATACCTCCTATAACTGCAGGAATTGCATCAATCACCGTGTCAAGTTTTTCTGTTGGAATTTTAAAAATTGACTGCGATGGATTAATTCCTTTAACAACTATACTTTGCATTCTTCCCATTGGGTATATAGTTCCCTGCACAATAAGCGTCGGCTCCATATCTCCCGACAAGATTAATTCATTAAATATTTCTGGAATTTTAGAATTACTTTCATTTAAAGAAAGAGGGTCGAAAGGGTCGTACAGTTCGTGCCAATACTGTCCACCTCCAATTTCGAAGTTAATCATATCGTTTTTTGCCTGATGATCCCATCCCAACATAATACCTCTCATCCAAATAATAACTACAAAAGAGAACGACAGAACGATTACATTAAGCCAAGTACGCAAACCTGCACCAATCAAGTTCCGGTATGCCAGTTTTATTGCTAGTTTCATAACTTTAGCCTTTTTGATTATCAACAAAAAAATCTTTTTCTACTTGCCCGTCTAATAAATAAATCTTTCGGCGCAAATACGAAATTACTTTCTCGTCGTGTGTGGCGAAAATGAATGAAGTATTCAACTCTTGGTTAAGAGTGAGCATAGTTTTCAGAATATTATGAGAGTTTTTAGCATCCAAATTTGCAGTAGGTTCATCTGCCAATACTATAGACGGCTTCTTAACCATAGCTCTTGCCACGGCAACTCTTTGACATTCACCTCCTGATAATTGAGGTGGTTTCGATTTTTCCTTATCAGTTAAGCCAACCCATTCGAGTGCATCCATAACCATTTTTCGCCTTTGTGATGCACCTATTTTTAAAAGCAAAAGAGGAAACTCAACATTCTCGAAAACTGTATGAACCTGCAGCAGGTTATAACTTTGAAAAATAAAACCCAAACTATGCATTCTTAGTTGTGCGGCTTCCTTTTGTGTAAGATTTCCTATAGATTTTCCCAATACATTTACTTCACCGTCAGTTGGTACATCAAGAGACCCTATAATGTTGAGCAATGTAGTTTTACCAGATCCGCTTGGCCCGATAAGCCCTGCAAATTCACCTTTTGCAAAAGTGAGATCGATGTCTTTTAGTGCTGTAAACTCTCCCTTCCCAATAGGGAAGCGTTTTGTGAGTTTTTTAATTTGAATAATTTCCATAATCTGAATATTAATAAGAGTCGTTTGACTAGTAATTATAAACTATCATAAGCTGCATACCTCTTCCTGCAAAAAGCTTTGCTGCTTCATTTTGCTGGGGTAAATTAAAGTTTTCCGGATTCCAGAATGCCATTAAAAAAAGTGCAAAATCATCTCTACTGTGCTGAAAATTCAAAAAGTTATAAAAATTCCTATTTGTCCAATCATAATATACCATTGCATTTATGTTATTAAAGATGCTAAGCGGATATGATATGGTTGTTGCGGTAAAATAATTTCTATTGCTTAATTCCAGCAACTTTTTATCATAAGAAAACAAAACCTGTTCAGCAGCTATATACAGTCCATTGCCAATGCTAAAAGTATAATCTGACCCAACAGTTGCTATGTGTTGATTAGTAAATATTCCCAAATCTTTGCTTTTCTGAATAATTGAAGTTTCAAACCAAAGACCAACAATAACATCCCATTTTGCATCCAATCCTAACCTATTTTCCTTAATGTCGTCTATAAATGGCAGATATTCGATTTCTTTAGTATTGGCATTTCTATGATGAAAAGACAATGCAGCTTCACCTGCCGGCACAGGCAACTGTATTCTACCCCCAAACTCAGGCTTTCCTTTTGTTGTTGTTCCAATTTCCCAGGTTTTAGGTCCATCATTCCCAATCAAACCCCACAACCAAATATTTGCGTTATTAAGAAAATAATATCTTGCAAGGGCTCCCCAAACTCCATCAGTAAGCTGCAATGGGTCGCGCGGATCAACCTGATCAAACCACATTAAAGGTCGCAAAAGAGATGCAGAACCAAAATTTATTTTTTGCAATCCAAGTCTGCACTCAAACTGATTTGATGAAAAGCGCCCTCAGACTCTATATGGCTTTATTCTGCCATCATATACAATATCATAATCAGCAAAATTGAACCCTGTTGATGCACTTATATTTGCCGAGAACTCGAAATCTAATGATAAATCGTTTGAGAAAAAAAATGCCTGATTAAACTGAGGAATTTCCCTTGCACCCAAATAAACCGGGAAATCACTATTTCTGTTATAATTAACAAAATATGAAGATTGGTTTTTAAATGAATATGTATAACCATCGTTGCTGAAAGAATATTGTCCTGTCAGCATAAATAAAATAGATATATACATCAACCTTTTCATAGATAGTTTATTCTCTTGGCAAAATACCATAAGTAAAAAATCTGGAAAATTCCATTACTAAATCCTGAGGATTGCCATATAACTGCAACAATTTTGGGTCTGTAATAATCTCGCTCATTTTGTTAATCATAATAAGCATACCTTCAGGTTTAAAATCTTTACGAAACCAACCTTTCTTCTGTGCTGTTTTGAAATCTTTTATAAGATGAGACCACACTTCAACAGCCCTTTTTTCAACATATTCAGACAATCCAAGCTCGGGATTGTTATAAAAATCCATTAAAAAATCCTGACTAATCTCATTTGTGCTATTCATTTTCAATTGGAGTAATTGCTCAACCTTTTGAATTGATGTTGTTTTATCATCTGACATTACAGCCTTGAATTTATGAATCCCATCGTCTATTACTTCATCGTAAACAGCTTTAGCAATTTCAGCTTTGTTTTCAAAGTATCTGTAAAATGTCATTTTGCTAACTTCAGCTTTCTGGCATATTTCTTCAATAGAAACCTTTTTAAAACCATATTTCCAAAACAACTCTTTTGCAGTATTAATTAGAGCATGATATTTTTTACCTCTATGCATAACTAATGTTACCTTTTTTTATCAAAGTTACGATTTTATTTTTATTTACAACTTTTCGTAACATTATTTTACAAAATTTTTCAAAAAAACACATAAGCCTCATCAAATAAGGTTTAAAAAAATTGCATGTTTTGAATTAGAATCTAGAAAGAGAAGAATTTTCTTGTTACAGTTTCAAATCCGTTGGTAATTCGAATAAGGAAGACTCCTTTTTGCGGAATATTTTCTCTAATAATAACAGGAGAGTTAATTTCAACTTCAGGAAGTTTGTTTTCAGCAAGCTGTTTGCCGGTAATTTCAAATACTTGATAAGAAATAAAAGGTTGACCGGTACTTACAACAACTTCCAGAATTGCATCCGAAGCAGTTAATTTATGAATTTCAAGTCCGAAAATATCAGAGTTACAGTTTACCGTGATTGGATTATAAGTTGTAACATATCCGTTATAATCAGTTTGTTTTAGTCTGTAATAAACATTCCCATATCTCACCGAATAATCGAGAACCTCATAATTATTTCTTTGCGAAGAAGTTCCATTTCCCGGCACATCGCTAACTTTAGACCAATTTTTCAGGTCTGAACTTTTCTCTACGGTAAAATACCAATTGTTTCTTTCGGATAGAGTTTCCCAGAAAATTCTCACATGGTCGATATCGCATTCAGCAGAAAAGAGAATTAATTCAATTGGCAGAGGATTAACATCAAATTCAGCCCCAATGCCGAATTGTCCGAAAGAATTCCCAATATTACTAGAGGAAATTACTACAACATCATTTATATCATCATACACCACAGAAGACAATTCGCCGGCAATACCCCATGTGCTAAGGTCATTATTACGCCTAACCAGCCTTAAGCCATTCTCATCGTTAATATCGTGAGCAGCATCTTCAGTAATATCTGATATTTGGGCAGTCATACTGAAATTATATCCATTTTCAGCCATACCGTCGCCTTTGGCAATTTCCCAAACACCTTTAGAAGAAACATGATTAATTATTTGCATTCCATCAAAAATTGGAGGACTAATAAAAGTATCATCTCCATCTATGTTAGTATTAAAAAAGGCAGTAAGGCT
>CAZRNU010000161.1:0-6299 GCA_964601515.1 uncultured Bacteroidales bacterium
AAACTTACAGTTGTAAGAATAGTTTTTTTAAAAATTGCTAGTTTCATTGTTCTATCTTTTTTGTTAATAAATAAGAATTTAATAATTGGGGTTGCAAAGGGTTGTGTTTATATGCTAGTATGACGATTTGAGTGTAATATTGTTACAATACAAAACACTTGAATGCTATTCAAATCAACAAAGTATTTATTAAACTTTCTCAATGATTTTTTGAACTGCCTGAGCTATGTCAATAATTTTTCTACAATCTACATTATCTACGTCGTTACACGGAAGGCAGAAAGCATTTTCAGTAATTGAATTGTTACTCTTTTGGATAGAACCAAATGAAATTGCAGAAATTCCTTGATTTGTGAAAAATGCGTTGTTGTTGCTTACATATTCAGATCCTTTCTTAATATCCTGATATTCTCTCAAAACGTTTTTAGTAATTTCATTTAGACTAAGCGCATCTTTCGAAATGGACAAAGCAATTTCATCTGCTTTAACACCTAAGAATCCAATATCTATGTTTAAAATTGGATTATTAGATTCCTTAATGAGTACACAATCCAGTCCTTGCATACTTAGTGAACCATTAGTGTTATTATTCTCAAATATGACAAATTCAATTTGTCTTTCAAAAGAATAATTATTCAACAATTCTGCTAGAATTAAAATTGAAACCAGTCCCCCACCATTTACCAAAGTTACAGAAGTGTCTGATTTTAAAAACATATCAGCAGTTACTACAATCTTCTCCTTATTATTATTACCTTTTTTTGCAATTAAAATTGGTTCTTTTTGATAATATCCACTTGAATGTATATCAAGATCCCAATTAAGAAATTTCAATTCATCAATAATAATGTTGACAACTTTTCCAATTCCACAATTATTTTTTTTCATCTCCAGTACTTCGTTGCATAAGGCCTTCAGGAAAGAAATACTTTTTACACTTAAATATATTGCTTTCATATTTTATTTGTTTTTATTTTTTATCTAGAATCTGCAACAAAGGTGTTATAGTTTTCCCTGGGGAAAAAAATATCATTAATCAATGACTAAAAATGTAGTTTGAATGACAATTATTGCTCATTGAACCCTAAAATTGAAGATGTAACTGGGGATAAAAATTACTAAAATGATAAATATCTGAAAATGTAATATATTTGCAACAAAGAAACAACCCTTTACATTATTTATAAATTAAATACTACAATTATGGAAAATCAAAATTCAAACGTTCAGTTCGATTTTAACAAAATTCCAAAAAGCAAGCTAATTATGGCTGGAATCGCTCTATTAGGCACCTTAGCTGTTTTATTGCCTTGGTTTAAAGTAAGTATAAACCTAGGATTCTTTGGATCAAGTTCAATATCAGTTAATGGCTTTAACTCATTTTTCGGAGTAATGACTTTTCTTGGATTTCTTGGAATAGCAGGAATCTGTGTAATTGGTGAACAAATTCTTAAAATGAAAACCGAACTGGTTGACAAAATCTGTTTATTTGGCTCTATCGGAATTGTATCATTCTGCTTTATTGATTTAATTAGAGCAATTGGCAGGGGTGGAGCCTATGGCGCCTCTATGCCAGGCTTCGGATTAATACTGGCTATTCTTTGTGGAGTAGGTTTATTGTTATTCGCTCTAAAAGTTATAAAAATCAAATAGTTTTATAGTTACAAAAAAAGACGCACTTTACAGTGCGTCTTTTTTTATGGCAAATCCTCAGTGCCATCGGCATATTTAGCAAAACGACCTTTGGCTCTGTCATGAACGTTATCATATCTTTCCCATGGCCATCCGCCAAACTGAGTAGCTCTATAATCCATCACTGCCTGATGAATTTCTTCGTGAGTATTCATAACAAAAGGACCGTGTTGTACAACAGGCTCATTTATCGGCATACCTTGAAGAATCAGTACTTTACTTTCTTTTTTACCACTTTCAATTATCACGTCTTGTTCTGCAAGCATTTCAACTGAGTGCATCGGATTGACATCAATTCCTGCAATTTTCAAGCTATCACCATCGTAGAAATACAGCATTCGCCTTACTTCAGGCGATGCAGCAGGGATAACCCATTTAGCGCCTGCTTGCATTTTAATTATCCAAATGCCAATTTCATTCTTAGGGTCTGCTGCCCATGAATCAGGCGCAGGTGGTGGGGCAATTATATCACCAATTCTACCTGCAACAACGTCAATTTCAACCTTTTTCGCATTTTCATCTTCGAAGTTTATACGAGGAATAGTCTCAGCCCAAAGCATTATATAATGAGGCTTGCAAAACTTTCTTGACTTTGGCAGATTAAGCCATATCTGAAACAGTTCAAGTGTATTTTCTTTGTCCTTATTTACAAGGGGAAACATCTCAGCGTGCTGCAAGCCGGCCCCTGCTGTCATCCATTGAACATCTCCATTACTATATCTTCCGGCAGCACCATGAGAATCTGAATGATCAACATAGCCTTTCTGAACAATAGTAACTGTTTCAAATCCCCTGTGCGGATGCGCTGGAAAACCCGGAATCTCTTCTCCATGATACATTCTCCAACCATCCTTAATAGTAAAATCCTGCCCGATAAACCTACCGGCTAAAGATGCATCTGGCCCCATTTCATCGTTGCCTTTTGGGAAAAAATCAAGATGATGAACACAGAAAAGAAATGGGTCTACTGTATCCCACATAAAACCCATTGGGCGAATATTTATGACTATTTTGTTGTACATGGTTTTTTGGTTTTTGGTGTCGGGTATTAGGTTTTAGGGTTAAAGATACTAATAATTGAAGGTTTTATTAACTTTTCTATGAAGTTTCTAATACCACAATTTTACGTGACTCTGTTCTTCTATTATATGCCAAGTCACCTCGAGCGTGAGCGATAAGTCCCGTTATTCCACATCAACATCCAAAGACTAGGTCTAAAGATTTGAAACGAAATGTGTTAAAACAAAATTATTTTTGATTCTTTTTTGCATTAAAAAAAATAATTACTAATATTGCACCCATCAAACTACCCAATAGGTCGTTTGAATTATAAAGAATGAGGGGAGAGATCAGGCTCTGTGAACCTCTGACAACCCCCGGCAAGTCCGGGAAGGTGCCAAAACCTGCCGAGTTAACGGAATGATAATTTAAACGTATTTACATGTCAATCCAAAGTATTTTTAATTATTCAATTAAGGTATGTGTAATTGATTTTACACTTGTCTGTATTGGTTTAACATTATGGATAATGCATTGGCCGGTTAAAAAATAAATCCGGCCCAATTTCTCGCAATTCATTTGTTTAACCTTAAAAAATCAGACAATGTATAAAACTTTTGACGAAATCAATTATAAGATTAAGAAAAATAAAGCTGTAATCTTAACAGCCTCAGAATTCAAATCATTATCGGAAGATAATTCGCCTGAAAAACTTGTAAAAAAAGTTGATGTGGTTACAACTGCCACATTTGGTCCTATGTGTTCTTCGGGGGTGTTCCTAAACCTTGGGCATTCCGAGCCACCAATGAGATATGAAAAACTCACACTCAACAATGTAAGCGCCTACGGAGGAGTTGCTGCTGCCGACGCCTATATTGGTGCAACTGAAGAAAGTCATGACAACCCCGAATACGGTGGAGCTCATGTTATTGAAGACCTTCTTTTAGGGAAAAACATTAGAATTAAAGCAACTTCCAAGGGAACTCACTGCTATCCGAGACGGGAAATAGATACATATTTTTCTCTCGAATCTATCAATGAGGCGATTATGTTTAATCCCAGAAATGCATATCAGAATTACGCTGCGGCAACAAATAGTTCTGACGAGTTACTGTTTACATATATGGGAACGCTGTTGCCAAAAACGGGCAATATCACTTTTTCAACTTCAGGTGAATTAAGTCCATTGCTAAACGACCCTGAACTGCAAACTATCGGAATCGGCACAAAAATCTTTCTCGGCGGAGCTGATGGGTTTATTGCATGCAACGGAACTCAGCATTTTACAGACAAGGCAAAGAATGAACACAACATTCCCCTTGGCCCGTCAGCAACAATTGCTGTATTGGGAAATCTGAAAGAAATGTCGCCCGAGTTTATCAAAGCTGCATATTATGAAAAGTATGGAACAAGCTTATTTGTAGGAATTGGAATTCCAATACCAGTTATTAATCCTGATATTGCCAAAAAGCTTTCAATCAAAAACAAAGACATACAAACTACATTGCTTGATTATGGGAAACCGGGCAGACCACCTGCAGGTGTTTATAATTACGAAGAGCTCTTTTCCGGAAAAGTAAAGTATAATGGAAAGTTGGTAAATACAGCTCCTTTGTCGAGTTTGAAAAAAGCTATAGAAATATGCAATATCTTGAAAATCCGAATTATTGAAGGAAAGTTTGAGCTCACTAATGCAGTTGCAAAACTTCCAAAAAACAATGTATCACATAAACTTAAAGTATATGAAACTCAAAGTATCTGATAAGATTATCATAGAGAAATCACAATGTATTCATTGCGGTTGCTGTACTTCGGTTTGCTCAAGCGGTGCTCTAAGAATCAACAAAGAGCATTGCCTTGAATTTTCTCCCGAGAAATGCAATTTATGCAGCTTATGCGTGAAGTCATGTCCTTTGAAACTTTTTTATGTGAATTGAGTATTAAGTACAGAGTATTGACTAGGTGGTGTTTAGATAATTTTTAAAACGAAAAACTATGCATAAAATTCAAGAATTAAAAATCTGGCAAAAGTCAATGGAACTTGCTACAGATGTTTACAATGCAACTTTAACATTCCCTAAAGAAGAAACCTATGGATTAGTATCGCAAATAAGAAGATGCGCAGTTTCAATTCCTTCAAATATTGCGGAAGGTGCTGGAAGGAATTCAAATGGGGAATTTTGCCATTTTCTGGGAATCTCTAACGGGTCTTCTTTTGAGTTGCAAACTCAATTGATAATATCTAACAAACTAAAAATGATTGATGACACTACATTAAATCATCTTATACAATGCATAAATGAAATCCGGAAAATGAATTACAAACTACAACAAACAATGAAAACACATAAATATAAGAAAACTAGCAACCAATAATATCAATCCTAATTTCTCAATACTCACTACTCAATACTCACTACTAATGTACCAAGAAAGAAAATACAGAAACAAAAAAAACACCGAAAGATTTTTCTATTTCCGCGTGGTAGTGGAGGAATCTGATCTTTGGATAGGTGTAACTCCGGATAAATATTTTGACGAGTTGCAATTAATTATTTCTAACTATTTGTCAGAAATTCGTTCAGATATTAAGAATGCGATAAGAAAAAACCCAAAAATAGAATACTCACACTTGCCAATTGGGAAAATATCAGGTGGTTCCGAAGTAATTAAGAGAATGACAGTAGCTTCCATAAATGCCGATGTAGGTCCAATGGCTGCTGTTGCAGGAGCAGTGTCGGAAATGGTTGGAGAAAAGATTATCTCACTAATTCCGGATTCTGAAATTATTATTGAAAATGGAGGTGATATTTGGGCAAAGTTTAACGAGCCTCTAACAATTAGCATTGAAGCCGGAGATTCTCCATTCTCGGAAAATACAGGACTTGTTATAAATCCTTGTTTATCACCATGCGGAGTATGCTCGTCTTCAGGTAAGATTGGTCATTCATATAGCTATGGGAAGGCTGATAACGTTACAATAATTAGCAAATCTGCATCTATAGCTGATGCCTGGGCAACTTCATTATGCAATATGGTAACAAATACTTCGGGATTAAATATCATAAATGATATTGCATCTGAAACCGATGATATTCTTGGATTTATTGCTATATTTGAAGATAGTATGCTTGCAGGTGGAAATATCGAAATCGTAAACTTAAAAAGACCCGTATATGAAATTTGATATAAACAAACTTCTTGCAAATCGAATTCTTGTGTTGGATGGAGCTATGGGTACTCTTATTCAGAAGCACAATCTGAAGGAAGAAGATTACCGTGGTGAAGAATTTAAAAACCACAATGTAAATCTAAAGGGCTGCAAAGATGTATTAAATCTTACCCGGCCAAAAATCATTTCAAACATACATGATGAATATTTCAAAGCAGGAGCAGATATTGTTGAAACAAATACTTTCAATGCCACAAAGCTTTCTTTGGCTGATTACGGCCTTTCAGAAAAAGTTTACGAAATAAACAAAGCAGCAGCGAAATTAGCATCGGAAGTAGCGCAAAAATGGACAGCACTTGATAATGAAAAACCAAGATTTGTTGCAGGCTCTATTGGTCCTACCGGTAAAATGGCTTCATTATCAGCAGATGTTAAC
>CAZRNU010000162.1:0-6271 GCA_964601515.1 uncultured Bacteroidales bacterium
TATGTATTTTTGCAAGATGGGAAAACACAAGGTGAAACATATTTGTCGGAAGGCAACCATTCAGATGCAGAAAACGACTATACTATTTATGTATATCATAGAAAGCCCGGCAATGTTTACGACAGTATAATTGGCATTTTACAACTAAACTCTGGCATAAGACAAAACAGATAATCAACCTCCACTAATAAGATGGAGTACATGCACTTTGTCTCCCTCATTAATAATTGCAGACGAAAACTCATCAGGTTTTATAACTACATCATTAATTTTTACAACTAAAAATTTGAATGAGAAATTCTTGACATCCAACAACTCTTGAACAGTTAGTTTGGATAATCCTTCTATTTCTTCATTTCTATTGTTTAGAACTATTTTCATTATTAAAATACTTTTCTTGCTTCATTTTTAACAAATTCCAAAGCTTTTCTAGTAGCAAGTTTATCAATACTCATTTCAAGAAGCTTTTTACTCAAATCAGTTGACGTAGCTTTATCGTCAAGAAGGCCGGCAGAGGTATTAATCTGACGAATCATTTCTTCCTTGGCATTTGAAACCATTTCCCATGCTTTATCAGAAATATATAACTGTTGAGAAAGATTGTGATCAAACTCTTCCCTAATTGTTTGTATCAAAATTTGATGAAATTGTGCTGCATTAAGGCCTTGCTTGTGTGTGCGCATCACAAGATTAGTGGGCGACATTCTTTCAAGCAACAAAACAATTCTTTCATACGCCTGCATTTTAATAGGTAGCGATATGCTAATTTTTTCTTCAAAAGTGCTATAATGCCTCTTGCTTTGTTCGTTCTGGAAAAATTCTTTAAGCAGAAAATATGCAATTGCAAACACACCGGCTGCGACAAGGACAACAGTTATAACAATATACAATGTATTCATAAAACTATGTTTTAAATCTTTATAATGATTTGGCTTGCAAAAATACACATTATTAAAGTAATTTTTTAATTTTGCGGCTTTATGAAAGATAAACTTCGAAAAATCAGAAGCTTATTTAATAAAACTTTTTTTCACAAAATAAACCCTTCTATATCATGACAAAACTATCAGACAGAATCAATCTTTTGGGTGAATCCGAAACATTGGCAATGGCAAAAAAAAGCCGAGAATTAAAAGAACAAGGTTTTGATGTAATAAACCTTAGCCTAGGAGAGCCTGACTTTAACACTCCCGACAGAATTAAAGCAGCAGCAAAAAAAGCCATTGACGAAAATTACACATTTTACACACCTGTAAACGGCTATCAAGATGCAAGACAAGCCGTATGCAAAAAGCTAAAAAGAGATAATAATCTTGATTACACTGCTGAGCAAATTGTTTTAACTACCGGCGGAAAGCAAGCTATCGCAAATGCGGTATTGTGCCTTGTTAATCCGGGGGAAGAAGTAATAATTCCTAAACCATTTTGGGTAAGTTACAGGCAAATAGTTAAAATGGCTGAAGCAAAAGAAGTATATATAGACACTGATATAACAACTGACTTTAAGATTACTCCCGAACAACTTGAAAAAGCAATTACACCAAAATCAAAGCTTTTTATGTTTTCCAGTCCATGCAACCCAAGTGGCACAGTTTATACAAAAGAGGAACTTGCTGCCTTGACTAAGGTTTTTGAAAAGCACCCCCATGTTTATATAATGTCTGATGAAATTTATGAATACATAGTTTTTGACGGCAAACATGAAAGCATTGCTCAGTTTGATTCAATAAAAGATAGGGTTATAATTATAAACGGCCTTTCAAAAGGCTACGCAATGACAGGCTGGAGACTTGGTTATTCAGCATCAAACCTTGACATTGCAAAAGCATGCACAAAACTTCAAGGTCAATTTACATCTGCAACATGCAGTATTACCCAGAGGACTGTTTTAGAAGCCATGAGTATGGGAGCTGAAGATGTTAAATCTATGCTTGAGAAATTCAGAGAAAGAAGAGATCTTGTTCTTGAGCTGATGAAAGATATTCCCGGCGTTATTACAAATAAGCCACAGGGAGCATTTTACGTATTTGCTGACATCAAATCCTATCTTGGCAAGAGAGATGGCGATTATGTTATAAAAACAGCAGAAGACCTTGCTATGTACCTTCTAAACACAGTGCATGTGGCAATGGTTTCCGGAGATGCTTTTGGATCTCCTGATTGCATAAGATTTTCATATGCAACTTCAAATGATTTACTTATTGAGGCTGTTAAAAGAATAAAAGCAGGGCTTTCAAGACTTAAGTAATACTTTGTTCCAGACCCTGCATTCACAAATCTATCGGAAATTTTGAATGATAACATTTCAAATTTAAGAAAAGAATACGGTAAGTTTAGCCTTGACATCAAGGATGTTGACAAAAATCCTTTGGTGCAATTCAACGTCTGGTTTGAGCAGTCATTAAAATCAGGAGTTGAAGAGCCTAATGCAATGAATATTGCAACTGTGGACCAAAACGGCAGACCATCGTCAAGAACAGTTTTATTGAAAGGTGTTGACGATTCAGGATTTTTGTTTTTCACAAATTACAACAGCAGAAAAGGAAATCAGCTTAAAGAAAACCCTTATGCAACCATAGTTTTTCTTTGGCTGGAACTACAGCGACAGGTAATTATTGAAGGTAAAGTTGAAAAAATAAGCGATTCTGAATCTGATGAATATTATAATAGCAGACCTTTTCAAAGTCGCATTGGAGCATGGACTTCAGAGCAAAGCAAAGAAGTAGATAGCAGAGAAGAATTAGAGCAAAAATTTACAGAATTAGAAGAAACTTTTAAGGGGAAAAATATTCCCCGTCCAAATTACTGGGGAGGTTATCGTTTAATTCCCGACAGAATTGAGTTTTGGCAAGGTAGAGAGAACAGACTTCACGACCGTATTGTTTATGTCTTGGAAAATAAAAATTGGAAAATAGTAAGGCTTTCTCCATAAATAATGTTAGATGCAAGTTTCAAAAAACATTGTTGAAAAAGAAGTTGTAAGGGAAATGTTTGATAACATCGCCCCTAAGTATGATTTTCTTAATCATTTTCTTTCTATGGGTATTGATAAAAGATGGAGAAGGAGATTGAGAAAAGAAATGGCAAAAAATACACCTACATTAATTATTGATGTAGCAACAGGAACAGGAGACCTTGCTTTGGAATTATCAAAAATAAAAGAGGCATATATTATTGGAATAGATATTTCCGAAAAAATGCTAATAATTGCTCAGGAAAAATCACAAAAGAAAAAGCTAAACGATAAAGTTTCCTTTCAATTAGCTGATGGTTCAAATCTACCCTTTAATGAAGATTCATTTGATGCAGCATCAATTTCATTTGGAATAAGGAATTTTGAAAATCCGAAAAAAGGACTAGAGGATATTTTAAGGGTTTTGAAACCGGGAGGCTATGCATATGTATTGGAATTCGGCATGCCTGACAAACAACCCATAAAAAGTCTATACAAACTTTATTCATCACGAATATTACCCTATTTGGGGAAACTATTTTCAGGACATTCAAAAGCATATCATTATCTACCCAGTTCTGTAAAGAAATTTTTACATGGCAATAATTTTTGTGAATTAATGAATGAGGCTGGATTTTCAGATTGTAGATTTGTAAAACTTACATTTGGAATAGTTTATTTATACATCGGAAAAAAGTGAAACACTATAATCATTTTTCAACATAATCCTTCATAGAGTGCTGCCAAGCAATATTTTTAATACATTTGCGTTGATTTTTGAGAAAGGAAAAATCATCAGAACTATGTGCAAATTAAAGATATCAATAATTGTAATAATACTTTTAGCTTTTTCAACAAGTCATTCATTTTCCCAAAAAAAAAGATACATTGCTCCAAATTTATTGCATTACGACCATAAGCCGTATCATTTTGGTTTTTCGCTTGGCTTAAATAAAATGAACTTTGCACTTAAATCTATTGAAGACTTTTCAAATCTTGACTATACCCTTCAGAACAGAACAATATTCGATACATTATACTCAGTTTTACCACGTCATGAATATGGTTTTAACATTGGAATTGTTTCTAATTTAAAACTTGGTCAACAGTGGGACCTCAGGTTTATACCCACTTTGACTTTTGGTGATAGAAATATTGAATACTATGGAGTTAGAAATGGTCAAGCAATAAGAAAGACGCAAAAAATTGAATCTACTTTAATTGATATCCCTCTGCATATAAAATACAAATCGGTTAGAATGGGTAATACAAGAGCGTATGTGATTGGAGGAATAAAATATAGCTATGACCTTGCTTCCGGAGAAGAAAAGGAAGATTATGAAGAAGAGATTTTGTCAAGCATAAAGAAGAATGATTATTTCTACGAACTAGGGGTTGGCTTCGACCATTATTTCTATTACTTCAAGTTTTCAATGGAAATAAAAGCTTCTTTTGGAATTAGAGATATGATAAACCGTGATAATACGATATTTTCAAATTCGATAGACCAGTTGAAATCACAAATCATTATGGTTTCGCTTCTATTTGAATAACAATAATAAAACAGTGATTAAAAACCTTACTCTGACACTAAGCCCCGAACAGGGCTCAAATATTTCAGGACTTGCAGGTGTAGTTGCAAGAACAATGAGCATACCTCCCATACGCATTAAGCACATCGAAATATTAAAGAAATCAATTGATGCCAGAAAACCCGGCATAAAAATTATTCTTTCGGTAAATGCATTTATTGACGAAGAACCAAAAACTACTGAGCCACTAATAAGCAGATATACAAAAAAACTTTCACAAAAAAGGGTATTGATAATTGGCTCAGGACCTGCGGGATTATTTGCAGCCTTGAAATGCATTGAGCTTGGTGTAAAGCCAATTGTTCTGGAAAGAGGGAAAAACGTAAGTGATCGAAAACATGATATTGCAATAATAAGCAGACCGGACACAGCTATTTTGGTAAACAACCATTCTAATTATTGTTTTGGAGAAGGTGGTGCGGGAACATTCTCAGACGGCAAGCTTTACACGAGGAGCACTAAAAGAGGGAATGTAAGTGATATTTTGAAGATACTTATTGAACATGGTGCTAATAATGAAATAATCTACGACTCACACCCTCATATTGGATCTGATAAGTTGCCGGGAATTATTACCAACATTCGAAACACTATATTAAATGCTGGGGGAGAAATCCATTTTAATACGTTTATTTCAGACTTTATTATTTCTAATAATAAAATAAAATCAGCTATAAGTTCTGAAGGCAAGGAATTTGACGGGGGTGCCTTCATTCTTGCAACCGGCCATTCAGCTACTGATATTTACGAGCTACTATTCTCCAAAAACATTTCACTTGAGTCAAAACCATTTGCTATGGGAGTTAGGGCAGAACATCCTCAAGAATTGATAGATTCTATTCAATATAAATCAGTAAAAAGAAGTCCTTATCTTCCCACTGCCAGTTACAAATTAGTAACACAAGTTGATGGCCGAGGAGTATTTTCATTTTGTATGTGCCCCGGTGGGATAATTGTTCCGGCGGCAAGCAAGCCGGGTGAAGTCATCGTTAATGGGATGTCTAATTCGAAGCGAAATTCACCTTATGCAAATTCAGGCATAGTAGTAACAATAAACCCTGATGAATTGATTGATTATAAGAAACATGGTGCATTATCTGGCTTAAAATTTCAACAGAGTTTAGAAAAAAAATGCTTTGATTTAGCAGGCAAAGAGCAAAAAGCACCTGCACAGAGAATGACAGATTTTTGTGCTGGTCGATTATCTGTATCTCTTGGGAAAACTTCATTTAACCCCGGAGTAACAAGCGTTGCACTTCATGAGATTCTTCCGGGCTTTATTACTGCATCATTGCAAAAAGCATTTATCGACTTCGGCAAAAAGATGAAAGGATATTACTCCTCAGAAGCTATGCTGCTCGCACCCGAATCCCGAACATCATCTCCTGTAAGAATTCCAAGGTTAACAGAAAAGTTGTGCCATCCACAAATTGAAAACCTATTTCCAAGCGGGGAAGGAGCAGGATATGCAGGAGGCATCGTTTCTTCAGCAATTGACGGAGAAAATTCTGCAATAGCCGCTGTTGGGTATCTTTAGATTTTGCCTTTTTATTAATCAATCAACTTAGGATTTTGTGGATTGAAGATTTGCAAGATTGAAGATTCGTAAGACTGTCGACTTTCGACTCTTGACTGTCGACTGCCGACTGCCGACTTTCGACTTTCGACTGCCGACTTACGACTTCCAACTTACCTATAAGCCTCAAAGCAATACGCGTGCATATGT